>JBBTTJ010000025.1:0-10002 GCA_038064315.1 Patescibacteria group bacterium
GAAGTCAGACCGGTTGACATTGTTTCAGCATACGGAGTTTTTGCAAACGACGGCGTAAGAAATCCCTGGTACTTTATAAAAAGAGTTGAATCGGCTAATGGAACTATTCTGGAAAATGCCTCTCACAATCCGAAAATGGCTATTGATCCGCAAATAGCTCGTCTTGTTTCAGACGTTCTTTCCGATAACAATGCCAGATCTGCCGTATTCGGTTATTCCAGCTCTCTTTATTTTCCAAGCAGATCGGTTGCAGCTAAAACAGGAACTACTCAAAAAAACAGAGACGCCTGGGTTATAGGTTACAACCCGACGATAACTGCAGGCGTTTGGGTCGGTAATAATAGAGAGGAGTCAATGACACAGGAAGGAGCCGGTATAAGCGCCGCAGGTCCTATGTGGCATGAATTTATGGCGAAAGCTCTTGAAAAAATGCCTGTGGAAGAATTTATTAAACCAGACCTGGTCTCATCTTCAAAACCGATGCTAAACGGCAGTTATGACAACTCTGATCCTCACAACATACTTTACTATGTCGGAAGAAGCGATAATCAGTTCAATAACTGGGAGTGGTCAGTAAGAAGATTTTTCGGGCTAAATTAGAAGTTGATTTATAAAGGTTGTTATATTAATAACTTCTTGAATACCACTCCTTCTCTTCTTAATCTTTCTTCAATAATCCTTATTCTTAAGGCAATCTCTTGATCGATGAGCTTGTTGTCCGTTTCTATCTTTATAATGCCTTTATTAAATGTATAGGAAAGCCGGCAATCCAAACCTGAATTTTTGAGTATTTCTTCTTTTACAAACCTTAAAAGCGTTTCGTCTATTTTATTTTTGGCATTCACTTCCTCTTCAATTGCTTTTATTCTTTTATTAAAAAGTGAAGAGATATTTTTAAACATAATATTTAACTTCGCAGAGGCATTATAAGATAAGTGAGGTCAATCTTGTCGTCATATGGTTTTAGAATAAGAGGGTTGCCGTTGCCGGTAAATTCCAACACAACCTTATCGCTGTTTATTATCTTTAATCCGTCCAAAAAATAGCGATAGTTGACCGATACTTCAAAAGGATCATTCTTTAACACGGCGGGAACTGTGGTTTCTATTTCACCCTTATCGGAGTTCTTTGACTTAAGAAGGATTGAATCCTTAGAGCATACCAGTTTAACATCAGAAATATTTGAAGAAAACAATCCAGCCAAACGAATGTCTTTCTCAAGATCGCCTTTTTGAACAAGCAAGCGAGACAAGAATTTGCTTGGCATTACTTTCTTATAATCAGGATAACTTCCTTCAATAAGCCGAGATATGAGTTCAAAGTCATTATTGTAAAATGAAATCTGATTGTCTCCAATCTTCACTTCCACGTCCATGTCAATATCGTTTGTTATTCTTATCATCTCCATAACTGTGTTTCTCGGTATTATAACGCTATATTGACCGCTATTTTTCGCGTTAAGACCTACTTCAGACAAACGAAAACTGTCCGTAGCCGCGAATGTTATTTTTTTAGAACTGAAATCGGCATAAACGCCGGCCAATTCCGGTCTGGTTTCGGATAATGCTATTGCGTCGGCAACGGCATAAAACATATTCTTTAATACTTTAGAAGGTATAACGGCGACCGGTTCAATTTTAAGTTTAGGAATGATGGGAAAATCTTTAGGGTCAAAACCTAAAATCTGTGTTTTATATTTTTCAGAGTTTATGAATAATATATTATTTTTTGTATAAAGAGTGATTTTCTCGTCCGATACATTGTTTATAAAATCAGAAGATACTCTCGCTGGTATAGCTATTTCCCCTACCTCATCTATCTTAGCCCCTATCATACAATTGATGCCGACCTCCAGATTTGTAGATGAGATTCTTAATCTTCCGTTGTCGGTCTTTATTAATACATTATTAAGAATAGGTAGAGAAGGATTTCTTGAAACGATTTTCTCAACCATCCCTAAAGCCCTTTTTAAGTTTTTTTGATTTACGGTTACTCTCATTGGTTAATTATTATATTATTTTATATATACTTTTATTACTATTATAGCAGACATTTTTGTTGATAACATATCTTTATGCGTCTGAAAACATAGATTTAAAAAGAAAAATAATCGTAGAATTTAAATTAAAACTGTTAATAAACTATTTATTAATCATGAATAACTCTTGAATATAATGGATAACTTTTTGGTTTCTATAATTCTAAACTTTAAATCAACTTAATATCAACCATTAATCAACGAGATATTCACATAATATCGCAGAATAAAACATTAAAATTTATTTATCAAAAGAATTATAAACTCGTTCTCTTATAAGAACCAACTCTTGTCTTAATGGTTCATCAACAGATGATTCAGATTTTATTTTTTCACAAGCGTGAATGACTGTTGAGTGATCTCTTCCTCCTAATTTTTGACCTATTTCCGGGAATGAAAGTTTAGTTTCTTCTCTTAATAGAAACATGGCGACTTGGCGAGGTCTTACGACTTCTTTCTTACGACTTCTTTTAACAAGGTCATTCAAAGAGATATTATAAAATTCCGCCGCCGCCTTGATTATTGACTGCGGAGAAGTTCTTCTGTATGAACTGCTTAAATAGGTGTTTAAAATATTTTTTACTTCTTTTATGTCAGGAACTCTGTTGTATATCTGACTGAAAGCTCCCACTCTGTTCAAAGCTCCTTCAAGCTCTCTCACATTCTTTTGTATGTGAGTAGCGATATAAATAAGAGTTTCGTCGTCAAATTCATAATTTTTTTCCTGACTTTTTTGTTTCAGTATTGCCAGGCGCGTCTCAAAGTCCGGATTACCTATATCCGCTATCATGCCGCCTTCAAAACGGGACCTTAAGCGTTCTTCCAAAGACGGAATTGCTTTTGGCGGCCTGTCCGAAGAAAGGACTATCTGCTTGTTCTTTCCGTATAGTTCGTTAAATGTTGAGAATATTATATCCTGGGTCTTTTCTCTTCCGGCTATCAATTGGATATCGTCTATCATCAAAAGGTCAAGTTGAGAATACTTTGATTTAAGGTCTTCTATGGTTCTGTTAGAAAGCGCTTCTATGATGCTTGCCGTGAATCTTTCCGATGTTATGTAAAGGATTTTCTTCGGGGTGTTCTCGGCCAGCAGTTTATTTCCTATTGACTGAAGAAGGTGAGTTTTTCCAAGTCCAACCCCTCCATACAAGAACAGCGGGTTATAAAGCTTGCCAAGATTCTTTGTTATTGCCAAACACGCCGCATGGGCTAATTCATTGTTGGAGCCGACGATGAACGAATCAAATACATATTTTTTATTCAAGTTAGTGGCCTTGTCAATGTCTTTATCCGATTCACTGCCGGATTCTGATTCAAGTTCCCTTTCTAATAGAATGTTTGAGAAGTCACGCTTGGCTAATTCTAACTTAGAACGGCCTATAATATAACGGACTTCCCTTATTTCCTGGCTTTGACCTCTGATTGACTCAAGTATTTTCTTATTAAACTTATTCTCAAGCCATTCTTTAATGAATCCGTTCGGGACGCTGACAACTACGGTATTATCGTCTCTGGACAGAACATATGTGTTTTTAAACCAGGTAGTAAAATTAGCTCTGGAAAGAGATAGTTCCATTTCACCAAGCACCGCTTTCCAAAGTTCCTCGTTAGTTATCATAATAAATTTGAAATTATAAACTTAGTTTGAATAAAAATCATGTTTAATAATTATAACTAACTCAACTATCAATGAAAGCGTCAAAAAAGTTTATATACTGTGTATAACAGGTGGAAAAGAATAGTAAATATTGACAAGCTAAAAAAATAATTCAAAAAATTAATAAAATTGACTTAAGGTTAAAAAGTAATATAATCAAGAATATGGGAAAAGCTCTAACTTACAAACCAAAGAAGAAAAAAAGAAAGAGAAAACACGGTTTTTTTAAGAGATCCGGAACAAGATCAGGGAACAGAGTTTTGGCAAGAAGAAGAAGAAAAGGCAGAAAACGTCTGTCGGTTTAAGATATGCCATTACCAAAAAAATACAGGATTGCCGGCAAAAAAGAGATGGACAGCGTATTTAAGAACGGTAAAACCGTCAGAGGCGTTTTTTTATTTATAAGGGCCTTGAAAAATCAAAGAGAGTATACAAGATTCGGTTTTATTATTCCTACAAAACATATTCCTCTTGCCGCGGAGAGGAATAAAATAAGAAGAATATTATCGGAAGAGATTGCAAAGCTGTATTTACCAGGACGTGGTTATGATATCGTTGCGGTAGTTCACAAAAAGATAGAAAAAAGCCGGTTCAAAGAGTTGGTCAGTGAATTAAATGCGCTTTTACTAAAAATCCAAAACCAAAATGTTTAGCCGTTTAAGTTTTAACTTTATTTAATTTTTTGAATTTACCAAGGTGAAAAAACTACTGCTTAAAATAATATACGGCTATAAACGCATATCAGGAATTCTTAGAGAAGTCAGATTGCCGGTTTTTATATATACGGATTGTAAGTTTCACCCTTCTTGCTCTGATTACTCGGTTGAAGCGATAACCAAGCACGGCATTATCAGGGGTTCAGTCAAGTCGATGGCGCGTATTTTAAGATGTTCCCCTTTTTCAAAAGGAGGTATAGATATGCCTTAAGAATATGATAAACATTTACAACGAAATCCTATTCCGTCCTTTATTTAATCTCATGGTTTATCTCCAGGGTGTAATCCCCGGCGGCGATCTCGGACTTACTATTATTATTCTTACGGTGATCATAAGAATAATGTTTATTCCCTTGTCGTTAAAGACCATTAAATCACAACAATCGCTTAAAGAACTGTCGCCTAAGATTGAGGAAATAAAAGCAAAATTTAAGAATGATACGGCTGCTCAATCGGCCGCGACGATGAAACTTTACAAGGATAATAACATAAACCCTCTTGCGGGATGTCTGCCCCTGCTTATACAGATCCCTATTTTGATAGCTCTTTACCAGGTTTTTATAAAAGGAATCTCGGAAGAAAGTTTGGCGCTTCTTTACAGTTTTATATCCGCGCCGGATATGATTAAGCACAACTTTCTGGGATTATTTGACGTTACAATGAACAGCCGACTGCTTACGCTGATTGCCGGAGGAATGCAGTTCATACAGTCAAGACAAAGCATGGCTTTGCAGTCAGACAGCGGATCAAATAAAGAGCTGGCGTCTTTTAGCAGACAAATGTTGTATTTTTTCCCCATAATGATTATAGTTATCGGCTGGAATCTGCCGGCTGGACTTATCCTGTATTGGATAACGACTACGGTGTTTTCTGTGTTTGAACAGAGTTATATTAAACGGAGAAAGTAAAGAGCTGATTACGACAATGAGCGAATCAAATAAAAAATTGGATAAAGAAGAAATATTAAAGACCGTGAAAAAAATGGTCGGTTTTATGAATATTGATTGCCAGGTGGAAATGAAGGAAGAACCAATTGGCAACTACGGAGACGACGCGATAGTTGTGTCTATTAAGACCTCCGATAACGCAAGATTTTTAATAGGCAAGAACGGCCAAAATTTAAAGGCATTGGAACATGTTTTGAGAGTTATGTTTATAAAGCCAGACCTTTTTTCGCCAGGCGAAAGCGCCAATAAATCTTTAAAAGAAGGGATAACTATTATCTTAGATGTAAATGATTATATAAAATCCAGAGCATTTTATCTTGTTGACGTGGCTAAACAAGCCGTCGCGAGGGTGAGAAATACGCAAAAAGCCGAGGCCTTGTTCCCCATGTCTGCTTATGAAAGAAGGATAGTTCATATGGAACTGGCGGCTTATCCCGATATAGCTACTGAAAGTATCGGCTCTGATCCTCACAGACGAGTCATAGTCAAACCGTATCAGTAACTCCAGTTTTTTATTATCCTTCGGCAAGTTTATAGTGAGCCTGCCGAACTGCTCAGGATTGCGCGCTGTCATGCGCCATGACAGCGCTTATATTTCGCCTACCAAATCTAGCCCCGGTTTAAGAGTTTTTTCTCCGGGTTTCCAGCTTGCCGGACAAACCTGGCCTTTGTTTTTTCTTACGAATATGGCCGCCTGAAGCCGGCGTAAAAGTTCTTCTGTGTTTCTGCCGATACTGTTGTCGTGTATTTCGTACGCCTTTGGCATAGATTCAGGATCAATAATAAAACTGCCGCGCAAAGAAACTCCCTCCTCTTCAATATATGTGCCGAATTCTCTGCATAATTTTCCAATCGGGTCAGCTACCATAGGAAACTTAACTTTTTTGATAGCCGGAGAATTATCATGCCAGGCCTTATGGGCAAAAACCGTATCCGTGCTTACGCTTAATATCTCTGCTCCCAATTTTTTGAATTTATCATAATGATAAGCGGCTTCCTCCAGTTCCGTGGGGCAAATAAAAGTAAAATCGGCCGGATAAAAAATCAAAACAAGCCACCGGCCTTTATAATCGGAAAGTTTAAGTTTTTTAATTTCATCGTTTTGAAGCGCTTCAAAACCAAAATTTAATAGTTCATCTGAAATTTTTTGATTTATCTTTATCATGTTTAGACTCTAACAGTTCTTGTGTCTGAAGTCAATCTAACTCCGCTAATTTTAAAGCGTATAGTTTGCTGTCTATATCGTTGAGAACAAACAAAATGTTCCCCGGCCGGTTTAAGGCCATCTCTTTGATCAGGATGTTTATGTTTGGCGTTAAGATCAACTTTTTTGAGCCGTCGTCCACGCTGATCTTATAGAATTCATCTTTGAGCTGAACTTTATTTCTAATTCCGCAGATAACCTCCTCTTCGCTTATCCAGAGGCATTTTGAAGCATCGGCTCTTATATCTAAATCAATGACGGAACTTTTATTTTTAATGTTCCGGTAAAATAAATGCTCAAAGTTGGTATCATCTTTGACGGAAAATATTATTTTCTCTCCTGAAGGAGACCACTTTACGTTGAGGTCATATTGATAGGATATTATTTTGTTGAGCGTGCCGTTATCTTTTAGAACAAATAGGTCGCCATAGCCGTCTTTATTGTAGGATATTATAGAAATAAAATCTGACGGCCAGGCGACTAGTGCGGCGCCAAGGCGTGTTTTTAATGCTCGTTTGATGATATTAGCTCCTTTTGATATAAGCAGTTCTCCCCCGTCCTCACTGCTTATAAGATATGCCGATTGATCGCCATGCGGAGAAAAAGCGGCTGATTTCATGTTTCCGTCGATATAAGCAGATCCCCCATTTACGCTTTTAGAGGATAAATTCAAGTATATGTGTTTTTTATCGTTCTTTGCATTGTAAAAAGAATAAATAATGGAGTTGCCTGACGGCGATAGCAATGCCTCCAATATATTGCTATGTTCCAGAGTGGTTAGTATCTTCTCCCTGAAGTTGGCCGTATCTATCTCAATAATATCTCCGTTTTTATCCACGGCTACTATTTTTTCGAAACCGGGACTGACGAATGAAAGGAATTTTCTGCTGCTTAAAGGCGCGGTTTCAGGAATTTTGTTATTTGAGGGGCCGGCGTTGATTTGATTACTGAATCTGTCAGTTACCAGTCCGATTTGTCTATTCAGTCCTTTTCCGGGTATCAAAAGATAGCCGGACAGAAAAGCGATGGCGCCGATGGTTGCTAAAATTAAAATTAATAATATTCGCCTTTCCATAATTATGCTGTTTCTCCGGTTGCCTCCAATACCGACTCCGCCGCTTCTCTCGCGTTTTTATAACTTTCTTTTTCCGCCCTATAACTTAACCATATTCCTATCAGCATCCAGGGTAAAACCGCGATAAACGGAACTAAATTTAAGACCCCTGCCGCCATGAACCTCACAATCGGGTTCCTGCTGTTTTTAAAGACTCTTTTTACCGCCAACCGCAACGGTCTTATGGTTTTCAGGTGGAGTTTGCGATATAGCTGTTTTGCCCCGGGGATTTTCCTGCTCAATCCGGCCACTCTTAAAATATTTCTTTCGGCATCGGCGATTCTCGCCGTTATAATCTCAATATTTTTTTGAATGGTATTAGCATATTTGTCCGCTCTTTTTTGTTTTGTGTTTGTGAGCCAGAAAATAATAACTATAATCGCCGAAACGATAAAAGATATTATTCTTCCGATTATTATGCCGATACCGGTAAGATCAATTATATCTATAGCATCAACAATTAATGCCAGCAACGCGAGTAATGAGTATTTGAATAACGAAGGGCGGCCGTATTCCCGTCCCTGATTGTATAATTCCGCCGCTTCTGATCGCGCAATATAAG
This sequence comes from Patescibacteria group bacterium, assembly GCA_038064315.1. Taxonomy (GTDB): domain Bacteria; phylum Patescibacteriota; class Minisyncoccia; order 2-02-FULL-40-12; family GWA2-44-9; genus 2-01-FULL-43-22. The sequence goes on from JBBTTJ010000025.1 coordinate 8,239, forward strand.
ACTCCTGCTCTGCGGCAAGTTCATCCGCGTACTGTTGTTCTTCGTCAAATCCGCCATCGTTATTTTCCGCTGTCTCTGTTTTGGGCATAGGATAAAGTATAAAAACTCTTAACTTCTCAACTTTGCCCATTCCTCTTTTGCCTTTTCTATCTCAAGTATTTGTCTCGGATCAGATGTAATTATCTGGTCTTCAGCATACGAAGATGCGACTCTTATGCCAATATGATCCTGGCCTACGAACAGGAGGCCTAGACCAACCCTTGCTTCCAGGAGATAATATTTCTCTGCGTCCGTAAGATTAAAGGCCTGCTGTACGGCTTCTATAGCCGTCGGCGACTGTTTCATAAGAATTTGCATGGAGGAGTTGGTGATAATTGCTTTTCCTTTAGGCGAGGACAGGAAATCCGGCACATCCTGGGAGATAGTCGTAAGGCCAAGATAGTATTTTCTGGCCCGCTTGGCGATGTTGAACAGAAAGTCCGCGCCGACATCATATTTCATAAGCCACCATGCTTCATCCACTACCAAGAGCCGTTTTTTCTGGGTTCGTCTGACAGAAGTCCATATATAGTTGAGTATGGAATACATCGCGATAGGTCTTAGCTCTTCCTCCATGTCTCTTATGCTGAACACAATAAGATTATTATCCAATGAAACATTAGTCGGCATATTCAAAAATCCGGAGAAAGTTCCCGAAGTGTACTTTTTAAGCCGTACAGCCATTGACTCGGCTCCGGTAAGACCTTCAAGTATATTCTGAAGGTCGGACAGAACCGGCGGCGTAATATTGGCGAAATTTGACTCGGGAGTAATGTCTTTTATGGCGTATGTCTGTATTAGCGCTTCGTCCAATATCGCGCTTTCTTCCGGAGTTATATCCCCGAGCATCAGCCGCAAAAGTCCGGTGAGATCCAAAATATGCGATCTGAATATATCCGTTGATGATTCATCCGGTTTTGGCGTTGGGAGGTCAAGAGGGTTTATGTGCTGATCGGAAGTAACTGATATTTTTATTGTAGTGCCGCCGACCGTCTCGGCCAGGTATTTATACTCGTCTTCCGGGTCGATTACTATAACTTGAGCGCCGAATATCAAGCTTCTTAATATTTCCAGTTTAATCGTGTAGGACTTTCCTCCGCCTGATTTTCCAAATACAACGGCATTGTAGTTCTCCATCTGAAATCTGTCGAACAATACAAGAGAGTTGTTGTATGTGTTGATGCCGTAAAGTATGCCGTTATCGGAAGTAAGATTAAAAGACACGAATGGGAAAATGGATGATAACGGTTCGGTATTGAGAGAAGTATGCACATTAATACGGTCTTCATTAAGAGGCATGGTTGAAGTGAATCCTTCAAGCATTCTGAAAGTAGCCGCCTTTGTAAAGATAAGCCGGTATTCCAGCATGCTTCTAAGTTTGCTTTCCGCTTCATCAAGCTCCTTTATACTGTTCTCGTATATTGTTATGTATACCCCAAGCTCAAAAAATTTATCAGTCCCCTGCTGGAGGCGATCCCGCAATGTTTCTATGTCCTGAATGGCGGTCTCTAAAATAGGGTCTCTCACTTTTCCCTTTGACGCTTCTTCCATTGTCTGCGCTTCAAGGCGAGTGAGCTGGTCTCGCAGTTGTTTAAGGACAGTTGCGGTGTTTTTAGGCAGTATAAATATTGAAACGTCAAAAACCTTATCAAGATTGATCACAGGCGAGAACCAGCTGGTTTGCAGGTACCGCGGATAGGTCGCCAGAAAAATGGTCCGGACAAA
>JBBTTJ010000025.1:10102-15638 GCA_038064315.1 Patescibacteria group bacterium
GGTGTTTCATATACATAAAATGAAATGACAATATAGAATTTCTTGGTCATTATATTGGACAAACTGGATAATTCTTTGACGAATCGTGAATATTCCATTGTCTGTATCTTTAAAAGTTCGTTCTCGGTTGACTCCGCTATGCCGTCAACTGTCTTAATGTACTCTTCTATTTTTAATCTTCTTGAGCTGACGACTATCTGAAGCGGAAAATCAACCGAGTTGATAAAGTTCTGGAAATTTTGGAGTATCGCGACTTGTTCGTCGTTTGACCGCAGTTCAAAATTTATAGCCGACGCCTCAAGAACCATGCATAAAGAACCGTTTTTTAATATCACAACCCCTTCTCGGATATCGGATATAGGCACTAATTGTTCGGTTGATTGGTTAGGCACAATAAAAAATTTAATATGCTATTTTAACGGATTATCATCTTCCTTTTTGAATATGTATTTCTTCGGATTCAGCAGATAAGATAACAAATACGCCAGATAGTTTATAAGCGGTGTTCCTTCTATCTTTAGGAATGCAAGAGCCAGAAATAGCGCCATTACCGGTATTCCGGCCGCGAAAAATATAAATCCCCCTCCGGTCGTCTGAAACAAAAGAAACACTATAGCCGCTCCGCTTGCGGTCCACAAAAACTGTTTAAGGGTCAAAGGCCCGACAAGTTTTGTTTCCGTTTCTATGAATTGTGGAAGTTGAAATCGCATTCTATTGACTTATTAATAATTTATGTTAAAATAGCGCGCAGTTGAGCACATTCACATTATAACAGGAAAAGGAGTATTTATATGGGGATATCTAAAGAATTGCAAGATGTAATGGACGCTATTGAAAGATTAAAGCCAAAGTGGAAAGCATTTTTTTTTACTAATTCATATACGGGGCCACTTGAACACAATATTCACTTTAAAAATGATGGGAATACTATTGCTACACCACTGGATGCGGAGCCACTTGGACATAATATTTACTTTGAAAATGAGACAAATGAAGGGTTGGTCATAGTGAAAATTTGGACTCATATTGATGTGCCATATGATATAGATCGTATGCAGGGAGATTTCCGAGATGTCATATTTTCAAATTCAGCAAAGATTGATGTTTATATGCATCCATGGGAGGATTATAAAAAGAAGAAAATTAGCAATATTCTTCCTAAATTTACTATCTTTGATCAAACTTACTTAGTTAGATACACACTAAAAAGTCTATTTTTTGGGATAGGAAAGTTCTTCCAACAACTTGATCCTATTCCGTCGGAGTTTCTCTACTTGCGAGATTATGTGAACAAAATTTTTGAACCTCTTTTCTGTGCTGAATTGGCAAAGCGGAAAGAAGAACAGGAAGAAAAGATTAGGACTCGACAAAGTTTAGAGCAAAAATGTATTGATTCATTTTTCAAAGGAGGGGATAGAGATTAATGGCGACACTATCGGTAAAATGGGAATATAAAATTGTTAGTGAAGGGTATCCGGAGATTTTAATTAAGGTTCTTAATGAAGCTGGTGAAGAAGGATGGGAAGCAGTCGGAATTACAACTACAGCGTATTGTTTGGATGTTCTCCTCAAGCGTAAAAAATCAGAGTAGTTACGATCATAAAAGGAGCGTTTAACGCTCCTTTTACTTTTGATTTCTTAGATCAATCACATTACCCTGTTCGGGTTTTATGTTTTTCTCTGGCGGTTGTGTTTGCGTTTGATTGGTCTGGCTTTGAGATATTCTATTACTGAACTTTTCTTTTTGCATTGCCTTGATGTCTTCCAGAGCCGGAGCCAATAATCCGTCGGTTAGCGCTTTGACTATTTGATTTGCCGTGTCGGGAGGAACTTGCAGTCGGGTGGATATTGTTTTTGAAAAATCACCCCAGAATAAGTCGGACAACAGGATATCTCTTAATATCCTTGTAATTTCGGTTTTTTGGTCATCATTTAATCCGAATGTTTGTCCAAGATTTTCTTCTATGAATTCCGCGGTTGAAGGATTAGCCATGACATCTTTAATTGAGTTTGGTAAGGAACCTATCCTTCTAAAGTATTCCATGAAAGAGTTATTCAATTTATAACTAAACAGGTCCACATTGAAAGGGGTTGCATAACTAGTATTTACGGAATTTTTATTTTTATTTTGAGTGTTATTCATATATTAACCAAGCGGACCTGATGCTGCTGTTGGTGGTCTAAGCAATCTTTTTGGATGTCTTGCAATATTAAAATAATCGAGACCTAATATGTTTTGGATAGCAGGAGTAGTAGGAGTAGCAGGAATGCCAATTACCAAGTCTAATTTTTGATCTCCCTCTGGAGTATCCAAGAAAGCTCTTTCCAATCGTTCTACAAAACCTTTCCGCGTTTTCTCAGTGGAGAATTGAGATATGTATATTTTTAATGCCTCTTGGAATTCAGGAGTTTCAAATATATCTTTTTTTATACCCGCTATATCTTTGATGTCACCGCTTCTAAGATAACCCCCGAACAGATGGGTTTTCAGCTCGAAATCTCCTACTTGTGTTCCACGTGTTATGCTATATGCATCATTGAATTCATCTTTCGCTTTATCTGCAAGATCAGGATTTCGTTTCGAGTCGAGTTTATATTTTATAACAAAATTAGGATTTACTTTCCCGACTTCTTTTAAGAAATTCTTTCCTTCTGTTGTAGTGTGGCCACCGAATACGCTTATACCGGCTTCAATTTGGCTATCTTCTAGCCCCGACATAGCTCTTTTGTCGGTTAAAACATACTTGAACATCTCTCTCCTAGCGGCCACATTATTTTCTAAGAATGAGTAAGGTCCTTCTGCGGCCGCCATTTTGGCCAGATCTGATCCCTTCATCTTTGAGAACTTTGCCCCAGCGGCAGTTTTAGCAAAATCTTCACCGGCAAGAGGATTATTGGATAGTTGTTCTAATGTTGATGTGAATAAGTCATTATCCATTTGGCCTATTTTTGCCGTTAGTTTTCTATAAGCATATCCTCTTGGGTCAGTAGCATTAAACTGTCTGGCTCTGTTAACAACATCATCTTCACTTATCTTCCCGTTTTGGTATTCTCTCTCAAAATCTGCAAAGTTTTTTCCAGCCAAATCAACAAAAGCTTTTTGATTTTTTAATTCTGCTCCTCTGACACCAAATCTTTGGGCCCAACGACCAGTCTGTTGTTCTAATCCATATTCACCGCCATAAAGTATACTGGCTCTTCCGGGCAGTCCCTCTTTTTTAACTTCTTCCAGTTTTTGCAAGGCGCCTCTTTGGGCGGCTGTTACGCCAAGATACCTCATCGTCTGTCCCCTTCCCCATTTTGCCACACTTATCACTTTAGTTCCGGAAAATCTGCCGGCGTTCATTGCTACTTTTGTGCCGCCGATCAGGAATACGGCTATCAGTGAATAGTAAAAGATTAGTCCGAAAGTAAATTCCGACTGCAAACCGGTCAGTCCGGTTACGGTGTCTTTTACAAATGTCTGACCCAGTCCGGCTATAACCTCATTTTTTTTGCTTAAAAAGTATAAAGCAAAGTAGAGGAAGAATAAGTAGTAAGGCAGAAATAATGTCCAGGCGAGAAATTCTTTCCACCACCTGTCATATACGCTTCTTGTCGCCGGCAGGATGCTTGACAGCCAGGCCATAGGTGAAACGATAAGCAGAGCCCATAATATCGGTATTCTGACAAAGGCCATCACAAGAGGCACGGAGACGCTGATGAGAAAAGTAATAGCAAGGAATAACGCAAAAATTATAGTTGCAAAAGACGATGCAACTAAGCTTGTAAATCCTTCACCGTTATCCTGCGTTTCTGTCGGTAATAATTTCCAGGGTTCCATTCCTTGTCCGAGTTTGGCCGATATATCGCCCATCGCATTAAGGAATGTGTTGTTCAATATCTGCGTTCCGTCAATTATCAGTCCTCCGATTACCAAACTGAAATTTATGAGCAGGGCGGCGATGAGGAATTTAGCTATAAGCGATCTGAAATCATATCCACTGATATTGAATATCGTACCGTAAGCCATTATCACAAGCGCGATGATGAAGAGCATATTGGCAAAGTCTCTCATTATCTTCCAACTCTCCTGAATTACCGGAATATTAGTGTAGATTCTTATATTTACGGACCAATACAGCAAATCAACCGCCACGGCCATAAATTTTCCTACTAACGAGAACATAATGTAACCGACATAAGCAAACATATTTGCCGCCACGCTGTAAGCGATGCTTCCAAGTCCGAACCAATCTCCCGCCTGTGCGTCAAAAACCGGCAAAAACAAACCCAGAAAAATAATAATCGGGAATATTTTTTTTGAGAAAATTTTCATTGTTTATTTTATTTGCCGGTGATTGACTGACCTATCAATTTATATGTGGCTTTTGTGGACGCCGGCAAATCGCGCGCGCCGGTTCCTTCAGAAAATGACGCCCACAAAAATCCTATAAGCGCCACGATATCAGGATCATTTTTTGCAAAGTTATAATAATTCAGAGCAACGCCGGCGGTATCAGCTAATGTAATGCCGTTCGCGCCATGCAATCCGGCCGCCCACCATGCGTCCCCCACAATAAATGTGTTCTGGCTGGAAGAGGATCTCCTGCTCTTAAGCGTTGCGTATAAGGATTTATATTCTGCGTTAGTTGCCGGATCCTTGACGCCGTACTTGTCAAACGCAATCCAGCTCATAGATTCAGGCACAACAAGGTTCGATACCGATTTCCATGCCTCCACCACAATTCTGGGTATGGCCGGATAACTTGCGGTCACCAAATCCGTGGCTGTCTTAAGTTCGTTCGCGGAAATACCGTTCCATGTCGGCTCGTCAGACATATACAAGGCAAGTATTTTTTCCGGTGTAAGCACTGAAGCGTGAGTTGTCTTAAATGCGTTCCATCGGGCGATATAATCCGGATGCAATGCCCAGTCGTTGCCGCTTGGGGCCGGTCCTGATGATGGTGTAAAAAATATATTGTGGACGCCTATAATAGGCCGTCCTCCTTTGGAATTTATGTCATTTATTGCCGAAGTATAATTCACCCCCGGGTCCACTCCCATGTGGGGCGCATTGGAAAACGGCATTGTTTCCGAGACATAGGCCGGATTTCCCCCTACCCCCGCGAAACCAAAGTTCTTCAAGGAACTGCTCGGAGCCGTATACGAAGTTGAAACCGACTTACTGCCGGAACCTGAAAGCTTTGTAGCACCGGCGATGCCGAATATATTAATAGCGTACGCGTAAATTGGATGCGAGCGGCCGTTCTTAATTAAAACGGGAGTTTCAAAAGAAAATCCATGGAATGTATTGCCGCCGCATGAGCTTGCCAAATCACTACGGTTTATATCCGCAATAACACTCCCAATGAACGCGCCAGTACCAGCAGGTTCGTCGGCATAAAAATGAACCTGGAGGGGCTGGTTAAAATTATCCCTATCGCATGTCCATCCTTTTATTATTGAAGAGTTAGTTTCTTCAAGAAAACCAATGGGGTCGCCTGGTGCAGGAGTAGGCGTAGGTGTCGGCGTTGTTCCTGGTGTAGGTGCAGGC
>JBBTTJ010000026.1:0-8044 GCA_038064315.1 Patescibacteria group bacterium
CTTGTCACAATATCATTTTTACCCGACATTGTAAATACAAGCCGGTTTTTAAAGAAGATTCTTTAAAATTAATACCTTATACCCTATACTATTCTAAAAACATGTCTAAAACGGCTAAAAAAATTTTAGTAATAGTCGGCCAGACGGCTTCCGGAAAATCGGATCTGGCAATTAAGGTCGCGAGAAAATTCAATGGAGAAATAATCTCCGCCGACAGCCGGCAGGTATATCGCGGTATGGATCTTGGCACGGGTAAAGTGCCTAAAGACAAAATTAAAAAACATAAAACAGCCCGACAATATTACTCCGGCGGAATATGTCATTACTTAATTGATGTTGCAAGTCCCAAAAAACAATTTACCGCCGATGACTTTAAAAAGTCCGGACAAAAAGCGATAGAAGAAATCATGGCCAAAAATAAAATCCCTGTAATTGTCGGCGGCGCCGGATTTTACATTGATGTTTTGCTCGGCAGAATATCAGTTGCCGAAGTCCCGCCCGACAAAAAACTGCGCTTAAAGATTGAGAAACAATCAACGAAACAACTGCTCAAAAAACTCCAAAAACTGGACCCTGAACGAGCAAGAACAATTGACTCCAAAAACAAACGCCGATTAATCAGAGCTTTGGAAATAGTTCTTACAACGGGCAAACCGGTAGCCAAACCGATATTAAGCGTTAAATATAAAATATTATGGTTGGGATTGAAACCCAAAGATTTGGAAAAAAGAATAGAATTGCGCTTAAATAAACGCTTAAGGCAAGGAATGATCAAAGAAGTAGAAGGTTTGCGCGAACAAGGTGTAAGCTGGAAAAGATTGGATGACTTGGGATTAGAATATCGCTGGACCTCAAGATGGTTAAAAAACAATCCGCAACCTGCAATAGATAACTCTCAATTTAAAAAATCTGAAGAATATCTAAACTTATTGCGAGATATAATAAAATATTCAAAACGACAAACGACATGGTTCAAAAGAAACAAAGAAATACACTGGCTTGCCCCGAGCAAAGTCGAGGGGGTGAAAGAAGCGGAAAAATTAACCCAATCTTTTCTTTAATATTTCTTCAACCACCTGCGGATTGGATTTTCCTTTAGTTTCACGCATGACAGCTCCCACCAAAAACTTTATTGACATTTGTTTGCCCTTTTTATAATCCTCAACCGCTTTGGGATTGTCGGCGATAACTTTATCAACCGATGTCTCAAGATCACCTACATTTGACAGTTGCGCGAGATCTTTTTCTTCTATTATTTTTCCCGGTGAGACGCCGGTCGCGAACATTTCTTTCAGCACCGTCTGGGCGCCGCTTGACGAGACCTCGCCGTGAAAGATCCTGATTACCAGATCGGCCAACATTTCGGGCAATACTTTAGTGTCAATCGTTTCAATTTTTACTTCTTCGGCCATTCTTTTCAATTCTGTGATAAGATAGTTGGAAGCAAGTTTGAATAATTTATTTTGATGTTCCGGTTTCGGTTTTTTAAGATGATCCAGTTTATCAAAAGACAGCAGTTCCGAAGCCACATGCTCAAAATAATCGCCAAGCGATTTCTTTGCGGTAAAAAGATTAACATCCTTTTCGGGCAAGCCATACTGACTGGCAAATCTTTCTCTCCTTTGTTGAGGCAACTCCGCAAGATGAGACCCGATGTCGTTAATGTCAGCATCTTCAAAACGAAGCGGGGGCAGGTCCGGCTCCGGGAAATATCTGTATTCCTGCGCTTTTTCTTTGGACCTCTGGCTGAAAGTGGCTGATTTTTGTTCGTCCCATCCGCGTGTCTCATGAATGATCTTTTGGCCTTCGTTAAGCAGGCCTGTTTGTCTTTTTATCTCGTAGCTAATGGCATCGACGGCAAACTTAATTGAATTAATATTCTTAATTTCCACTTTAGTCCCAAATACCGCAGGTATTTGTCCTGAGCTTGTCGAAGGACTAAGAGAGATATTCACTTCAACTCTCATAAGTCCCCTGTCCATATCGGCATCCGATATGCCAAGATAACGCAATATAAGCTGAAGCTCTTCAGCAAACATGCGAACCTCTTCACCGCTCTCAAAGTCCGGTTCTGTAACAAGTTCCATTAAAGGTATTCCGGCGCGATTGTAGTCAACAAGGGAGTAGTCCTTTCCCGGCAGATGATAGAGCCGGCCCGCGTCTTCTTCCAAATGAATTCGCGTAATGCGAATTCGTTTGGAACCTTGAGCGATAGTGGATTCGACAGGCTCACCACCCTGAGGTTTTGTCGAATGGGTCGAAGGGCTCTCAATATCTAAGTATCCTTCATAACACAGCGGTTTTTGATACTGTGATATCTGATAACCTTTTGGCAAATCAGGATAAAAATAATTCTTTCTTTCAAAAAAAGTGTCTTTGGCAATAGTGCAGTTCAGCGCCAGACCGGCCAAGATAACTTTCTTAACCGCATCTTCATTTATAAACGGGAGAGTGCCCGGATGTGAAAGACATATTGGACATATATTGATGTTGGGATGTTTTTCGTCGGGATCATTCAAAGAGTCACAAAACATTTTAGTTTTTGTCTTTAATTCAACATGAACCTCGAGTCCAATAACCGGCTTATATTTCATAACCATCAATTTATCACGATTTTTGCAATAAAAAAAGCCCATAAACACGGGCATAATCAACTCAATTTCAGACGGGAATCTGCGACAGAATTCTGCGATTTAATTCCGCCTCAAGCTGTTCGTCTGTAAGTTCACTCAAAAGAACATCGGCTGTCTTTTCGTATGGTTGCATTAGCATACCGGTTACTTCGATAATTCCGTCAAGGACCTCCTCTTTCGCTCCGTGAAAAATGGTCGGATACGCATTTTTCAAGAGTAAGTATATCTGTTCAAATACTTTCCTGATTTCCCACTCGGCGTGTCTTCCCGTTCTCATCATTACGGTATGACGCAAACTGCGAAGATTGACCGAAAAACCTATCTCGTTACTCTGGCCGTTGGGAGCAAATCGCCTCAAAGCGGAAGTAATTTTCTTTTTCAGTGTAAAATCTTTTATTTTTTTCAAACCAATCTCTTCCATCGCCGAATGATACCAAGCTTCGTCAAATAACTGTTTTTCCCGGCAAAGGTCCCTGATTGAATTCAGTATCGGATCAAAAACTATATCAATTTCATCCAGCCGAATAAACCGGCCGGAATTTTGCGAAAAGGCAGTGCCAACTCTGTGCCTGACAAGCTCATGAGTAAAAACTCGGCTGCAATCGGCAATAATAAAGTTAAAATTAACATGTTCAAAAACGGAACCATGACCAACATCAAAACAATTCCGAATATTGTCTTCAATATCTCTTACTCTTGAAATGTTTTCATTATGGCCGAGAGTTAGACTTTTATAGCACAGCTTGGCAAACATACTGCAGAGTATCTCGGCGGAAGATAATCCGGATTGCCGGGCGGATTTTATTGATTCCAAAAAATCCTCATTCTTGCTGTCCTTCAGATATCGTCTGATTTCGTCTTCATTTATCTCCTGATATCCTACCCAATAGACTTTCGGCTCTACGAATTTTCCCATTTTTGTCTCCTTTTTGTCTCTTTATAAAAGAACAGAACAGTCTTTATTTCTATCCCCATAGGAATTACCGTACCCTCAATAAATAGGCTAGAAAAATGACAACTCTTGATTATTCAGCACAATATGTTATAATGAAACCATACCCTGAAAGGAGGAGTTCAGATGGACAAGAAGTGTTGTTCTTTGGCGGACAAAGAAAGTCCAGTACCCGAAGCAGGCTCAGGTGTCGACAAAATTCGCATCGGCGGCACCCGGAAGCAACTGAAACATGCACTTGATGCTCACGATCTCGGCACTGGCGCAGCTGACTGCGGCTGTGTAGTAATGGACTACCAGTTATATCCGTGTAAAAAACACGACGGCCAATAGCCCATGAGGAAGCTCGCACATCCGTGCCTCTCCTCGCGGGCTTTTTCATTTCTAACCTATTTATTAAGTTACTACTTCACACTTCGGCTACTGCCTCAGTATTACATTCACCTTCGTTCACTTCACCTCTATTCCCATAGAGCGGGCAAGCTAATTTTAACTCTTAATATTCAAGGCGTGCTCAATACGGGTCATCCTTTGCTTCAAATCATCCATTTCTTCTCTGACATCTAGTTCAGCTTTAATTTCTGATAATCCATTCGCAGTCATTCTAGCCAAATTATCTATTTTGTCTTCAACTGAAGAAACCCTACCATCCACATAGGATTTAATTTCAGCCGTCTGATTATCTAATTTTTTATCTAAATATTCTTTAGTTAAATCTGCCATATTTTGAGTATAGCTCTTGGGTTTAATAATGCAATCTACTTCACACTTCGGCTACTGCCTACATTCTGACCTCTGTCATCAGTACTTCCTTATTCTCATTCGGTCGTCAGTATTCCGTTCGCCGGAGTTTATACTGAAAAATGAAGTGCTCACTTCACTTCTATTCCCATGCTCCTTGCGGTTCCCTCAATAATTTTCATCGCTCCTTCAATGTCATTCGCGTTCAGATCAGCCACCTTCTGTTCCGCTATCTGCCTAACCTGGTCTTTGGTAATTTTGCCGACCTTATTCTTATTGGGAACACCCGAGCCCTTCTCCAGTCCGGCGGCGACACGAAGCAGATAAGCCGCAGGCGGGGTCTTTAATTTAAACTCAAAACTCCTGTCTTCGTATATGGTTATCTCAACGGGGATAACCTGACCCTGCTTGTCGCTGGTCGCATCGTTGAATTGCGACACGAACTGCTGAAGATTTATTCCGTGAGGACCGAGAGCGGTTCCAACCGGCGGAGCCGGCGTCGCTTTTCCTCCTACGACCTGCAACTTTACTACTGTTTTTATTTTCTTTGCCATTATAACTTGCTGGCCGCTCTGCTATGGCCTGACGGCCATTAAGCAGTACGCTCTTGACCAATATTTTTGTTAAAGATTCTGGTCCTCCCTCACCATACTATTGTATGGCTCTGTTCGGTCCTCATCTTTGCCTCAATCTTGGTCAAGCCAGTTGCGTTTTAAAAGTTTATTAAAGTTTTTTAATTTGTAAGAAGTCCAGTTCAACCGGTGTTTCCCTTCCGAAAATAGTCACCAGCACTTTGACTCTGCCTTTTTCAGGATCTATCTCGGATATTTTGCCGTCGAAGTCCTTTAACGGCCCATCGGTTATTTTTACTCTATCTCCCACTTCAACATCCATCTTATACTTGGGTTCTTCAACGCCCATTCTTTTCATTAATACCTCTATCTCATTGCTTGAAAGAGGCGTCGGTACTGTGCCGGCTCCGATAAATCCGGTTACATTCGGCGTATTCCTAACCACATACCAGGAACCATCATCCACTATCATCTCAACAAGGACATATCCTGGATATATCTTTTCTTCTATTGTCTCCCTCTTGCCGCCTTTTATTTTTATCTTTTTCTCTTTGGGAACCAGGACATTGAATATCTTATCTTCAAAACCAAGCGATTCAACGCGCTGTTTCAGATTCCTGGCGACATTATCCTCATATCCGGAATAAGTATGAATGGCATACCATTGTTTTTCACCCGTTGTTACCTGTTTCGGCATATAACTTATCGTATTACAAACTTATTTAATAAATATTCAAATATAAAGTCCAATAATCCAAGAAATATTGCTACGGCCAAACTGATGGCTATAACCATCCATGTGTATTGGACAATCTGACTTCTCGTAGGCCAACTCACCTTGGAAAGCTCCTGTCTGACTTCTTTAAGAAATTGTATGAATTTTGTCATTTTTAAAACGCCCTAAGGCGTATGTTATTCAGGGTAATAATATCAAAATTTAGAGTTAATTGTCAAGTTGACAGAGATTAATAAATTGAACACAATAATGCTTTAAATGTCTAAATTTTGCACCGACTTAGCATGGGCTTGTATGAATTTTTTTCGCGGAAGCACATCCGAACCCATAAGTATGTCAAACACTCTGTCGGCTTCATGGGCGTCTTTAATATTAACCTGGAGCAATATCCGGTTTTGCGGATCTAAAGTCGTCTCCCAAAGCTGGGAAGGATTCATTTCTCCGAGACCCTTATACCTCTGTAATGTCACGCCGGAAATTTTCTCATCCACCGCTTCCGTCTCGCCATCGTCGTCAAGCGGCGTTACTTCCCAGTCATCGCTATTTTTGGCTTTTTCCGGCAGAACGGGTTTGTCTTTGATTTTTGTCTTAACATCCGAGTCCTTTCTGAAATCGGATAATATTTTTTCTTTATCGCCGTCATTATACGCGTAGAATATCTTTCCCGACCTCTGTATCTTGTACAGCGGCGGCTGGGCTATGTAAAGATGCCCTTGTTCTATAACTTGAGGGAAGTATCTGTAAAAAAGCGTAAGCAAAAGCGTCCTTATGTGGGCGCCGTCAACATCGGCATCGGTCATTATAACTATCTTGTGATAACGCAGTTTTGACAAATCAAACTCTTCAGCTATGGCGGTACCCATCGCGATAATCAACGCTCTGATCTCCTGGTGGGCAAGCATCTTATCAACTCTAGCTCTTTCAACATTAAGAATCTTTCCTTTGAGCGGCAATATGGCTTGAGTCCGCCGGTCGCGGCCTTGCTTACTCGATCCGCCGGCACTGTCGCCTTCCACTATAAATATCTCCGACTCCGCCGCGTCGCGGCTTGAGCAGTCGGCCAGCTTGCCGGGCAAGGTCATGCCTTCCAGCGCGCCTTTTCTCAAAACAGTTTCTCTTGCCGCTTTCGCCGCAAGACGGGCTTTTGAAGCCAGCAAAACCTGCGCCAATATCTCTCTGGCATCGGAAGGATTTCTTTCCAGCCAATCGGTAAATTCCGTTCCCATTACCGTTTCAACCGCCGTTCTCGCATCAGGCGTGCCAAGTTTGGCTTTGGTCTGGCCTTCAAACTGCGGCTCTCTAAGTTTGACGGAAATGACGGTGGTAAGCCCCTCCCTCACATCCTCTCCCGACAGATTATCCTCCTTTTCCTTCAGAATTCCGTTCTTTCTGGCATAGTCGTTCAGCGCCCTGGTGATGGCCGATCTGAAACCGGTAACATGCATCCCGCCCTCATGGGTGTGTATATTATTGGCAAAACTTATTTCCCTGCTTTGAAGGTCATTGACATATTGAAGCGCGACCTCAACAAAAATATCCTGCTGTTCCTTGGCGGCGTAAAATATGTTCTTGTTCTTTGGTTCCATGCCCCTGTTCAGAAACTCTATATATGAAACAATGCCGCCTTCAAAATAAAAACTGTGTTCTATAAATGACTTTTTATCATCTTCTTTTGATTCAAAGGGGGTTCTCTCGTCAATAATTTTAATTCTTACGCCTTTGGTCAGATATGCCTGCTGGCGAAGATGGATAAGAATTGTTTCCCATTCAAATCTTATTTCTTTGAATATCTCCGGGTCAGGTTCAAAGGTAACTGTGGTTCCGTTCTCTTTCGCTTTGCCGACTTTTTTGACCGGCTTTTTGGGTATACCGCGTTCGTATTCCTGCTCGTATAATTCACCGTCGCGGGCAACTTCGGCTTTAAGCCAGACGGACAGCGCGTTGACAACGGATACGCCGACGCCATGAAGACCTCCGGCCACTTTGTACGCTTCGCCTCCGAATTTTCCACCGGCGTGAAGCGTAGTCAGCACCGTCTCAAGCGCCGACTTGCCAGTCTGCTTGTGCTTTTCCACGGGAATGCCTCGCCCGTTATCTTTAACTCTCACCCGATTGTCAGGAAGAAGAACAACCTCAATATTCTTTGCATAACCGGCCATCGCTTCGTCCAAAGAATTATCAAAAACCTCCCATATCAAATGATGAAGACCTTCAACTCCGGTAGAGCCGATATACATCCCCGGTCTTTTCCTGACCGGCTCAAGTCCTTCCAAAACATAGATGTCTTTGGCGGTATATGACTGTTGTTTTTTGTCTTCTTTTTCGGCCATTTTAAGCTGTTTTATAAACTAGTACCCCCGCGTTTAGCGGGACTTGATCATCTTGCCTGATTATATCATTAAACAGGAGC
>JBBTTJ010000027.1:0-15983 GCA_038064315.1 Patescibacteria group bacterium
TTCTGGTTCTCAAGCACGCTATAGCCGTAGTTATTTAGTATTGTGAAAGGCGCCAAAGCCCCATTGATAAAATTAGGATTAACTAATGTGGCCGCAGATACCGCAAAGAACATCAAAAGATAATGGCGGACATTGGTTCTATCTCCAAAATATCGGTCAATAAGGAAGAACAGCATTATCATCGGACCGACGGCGAAGTATATGTGGGTATTGGTCCATAGGATTTGGACGAACGGAAGAGTATATATCCACTTTTGATTAACGACATCAGATGTCGTTGCAACATCTGATGTCCAAGCATATTTAGTCTTAAAGCAGACAAACAAAAATATGGATAAATAAAGATAACTGAATATTTCCGGTCTGATGTCAGTTCTGGTTAGGAATAAAGGGGCGGCGAAAGCGGTTGCGGTCAAAAAAGGGCCTATGCCGGTAAAGCCGTATATTGATAAGAACAGAACAACAAGAACCAGAGTGAGTATTATTGCTTTTAAAATTATCAATCCCTCAAGGCCTACCGCTCTATCGGCCAGATAAAATAGCACCTCTCCCAGCCAGTGGTGGTTTATGAACTGATGATCGGGCTCGGTGAATGAGAATAAATTTGTTTTGTATACTGACTTGGTTTCCCAAATTATTTCTCCTGACTTGAGATGCCGGCCTATATCCTGATTGATGGAGTTTAGCGAGTGAACAAAAAGAAGAGCTAAAAGGATGAAAACCAGTATTAAAGCAATTCTTCTATGCACTTTATCATTTTATCAAGCTCAAATTTAAATAAAACCGTCTGATGCGCCTGGATGCCGAATTCCTGGCGAAGGCGGTCATCGTTAAGAAGGTCTTGAATTTTTTCGGCTATTTTTTCGGGGCGGCCCGGCTTAACGACAAAACCGTTCCTGCCGTCTTCTATGATCTCCGGCACGGCGCCGACATTTGTTGCCACAACAGGCAATTTTGCCGCCATTGCCTCAATTATCGCCCAGGGGAAGCCCTCCTTGACCGAAGGCAGAACGAATATATCAAAAGCGTTAAGCAGTTTGTACGCGTCGGGAATCCGGCCCAACAGAAGCACTTTTTCCGGCAGGTCTCTTTGCTTTATTAAACGCTCCAGTTCGTTTCTTTCCTGACCGTCGCCGATAATTATAAAAATGATGTCATCCTTGTTTTTGAAATACTCGGCTGTCTCAATTAAATACTTTAAACCTTTTGATGAATAGAAATTAGCTATTGCGCCGATAATTTTTTTGTCCTGAAAGACTCTGCCTGTATGAGTGGGCAATCCTGATTGGCTGGCGGCTTTTTCGTACAACTTCAATCGCGCTTCTTCTTTGGGCAGAAGTTCCATCTTATAAACATCAAGACCATTGTAAACGACCAGGACTTTCTCTTTAGGTTTTATTTTCAAATTACGCGCCTGCTCAAGATCGTGCTTATTGTTGACGATTATATAGTCCTTCCATCCGGAACTGAACCTCTCAAGCTCTATCCATAACCACTTTTTCCATTTTGGCCATGGGTCATTGAATGTCCAGCCGCCAATACGGTATATGACTTTAAATGATGAATTGTGAATCATGAATTTAGCGGCTAACGAACCCAGGAAACCGGCCTTGGAACTTAAAAGGAAAAGTGTATCGGGTTTGAATTCTCCGAGCGTTCTTTTAAGCTCTAAAACAGCCCTTATGTCATAAAAAGGATTTATCTCTCTTTTCAGGTGTTTTAACCTTAATGTTTTAATTCCTTCCTTTTCCAGCAGGTCTAAAAGCTCATACTTACAGCCAAAATTTGGTCCGGCGGCGATAAGTATGTCATACCGATTTTTATCTAAGCGGGTAACAAGCGTATGCAAAAATCGCTGGGCGCCGCCTAATTCCGACTGGGTTACTACAAATAAAACCCGTTTTTTTGGGCTGCTGCCGGCTGAAATATGAGTATTTTCCATACTTGAATAATTCATCAATTTATTACATAATTAGCACGAAATGGCAAAAAAATCCAGGATTTTAGTGTTTACGACTGCTTACCGGCCGATGATAGGCGGCTCGGAAATAGCGTTGGAAGAAATTATCCGCCGCTTGCCGGACATCTTTTTTGATATTGTTACTCCTCGTCATAAGAGTGAGTTTAAGGTATTTGAGTCAGGCGGTAATTTTAATATTCACAGAGTGGGACCGGGATTTGAGTCGGCCAAGATGATCTTTCCAATCGTCGGTTTTCTTAAGGCCAGAAAGTTAATGCGGGATAAAAACTACGATGCCACGCATGCTTATCAGGCCTCCTATGGCGGCGGAGCGGCTTGGCTGGTTAAATTATTCTATCCGCGCCTGCCTTTCATACTCACCATGCAGGAAGGCAAGAATTTTGACGAACAATCCGCCTTATTGAATTTGTTCAGGGAGCTTATAATCAAAAAAGCCGATGTTGTCACCGTGATATCCGGCTACTTGAGAAAATACGTCAGTCAAGTATCAAAAAATAAAAAGATATTTTTGATACCTAACGGTATTGATCCCAAGAATTTCCAATTTCCAATTTCCAATTTCCAATCAAATTTTAATTTACAAAGCCAGGAATCTAAAAATACTAAGACGATCATCACGGTATCGCGTCTGGTTCCCAAGAATGGTTTAAGCGATCTTATAGAGGCATTCCGTATTCTTAACGCTAATATTCCCAATACCAGGTTGATGATTATCGGTGAGGGACCGCTTTTAATGAGTTTAAAATTTAAAGTTAAGAGTTTGAATCTGGAAGACAAAGTTGATTTTGCCGGCCAGGTTTCAAATGAAAAAATTCCCCAACATCTTGCGCAAGCCGATATTTTTGTCCGTCCGTCTTTATCGGAAGGATTAGGTACCGCCTTTCTTGAAGCAATGGCAGCCGGTTTGCCGGTTGTCGCCACTCCGGTCGGCGGTATCCCGGATTTTCTTAAGGATGGCGAGACAGGTCTTTTCTGCCGCGTTGGCGACCCGGAAAACATAGCGGAAAGGATAAATATGATATTGTCCGACGATATTCTAAAGAGCAGGTTGATATTGAACGGCCGCAAGATGGTGGAAGAAGAGTATACCTGGGACAAGATCACGGCGAAATTTAAAAATATCTATGACTCAATTTAGAAAACTAAGCATAGTAATTCCTGTTTTTAATGAAAGGAAAACTATTTCTGCCGTTTTAGCCGCGATAAGAAAGGTTGAACTGCCGATGGAGAAAGAAATAATTCTTGTTGATGACTGTTCAACCGACGGTTCGCGGGAGATACTGAAGGCATTGTCCGGCTTTAAAGTTATTTTGTTGGACAAGAATCAGGGCAAGGGCGCGGCCGTAAAGAGAGGGTTCGGGGAAGCAACCGGCGATATTACTCTTATTCAGGATGGTGATTTGGAGTATGATCCCCGTGATTATGCCGCGTTGGTTGAACCAATTATTGAAGGCAGAGCGGATATAGTGTACGGCTCTCGTTTCATTGAATCAGAAAGACCCCGGAAGAACAGGATAATTTATAAACGCGGTTATCTTTTTTCCAAAGCTCTTAATTGGATGTCTAACATTCTAAGCGGCGCGCGGATTTCCGATATGTATACCTGCTACAAAGTATTATCTAGAGATTCCATGGATAAAATTTATCCGCGGCTTACTTCCAAAAGATTCGGAATTGACCCTGAACTTACCGCCTTGGCGTCAAAGTTTAATTTAAAGATAGAGGAAGTGCCCATATCTTACAGAGGTAGAACATATGAAGAGGGCAAGAAAATAAACTGGAAAGACGGACTGGCCGCAATTTGGCATATTATCAAATTTAATATTTTCACCGGAAAATAATGAAACGCATTTTAATCACAACCGGAATTTTCCCACCCGATATAGGCGGACCGGCGTCGTACGCCGAAGCGCTGGCTAATCATTTGAACAGCCAAAAGATAGAGGTTTGTGTCCTTACTTATTCAAAACAATTTAGAACAGGCAAACTTTATTCAAAATACCCTTTCAAAGTTATCCGCGTATGGGGCAAGTGGCCGATATGGATAAAGCATTTTATTTTTGGCGCTAAACTTTTGGGTCTGGCTCGCGCGTGTGATACTATTTACGCTTTAAATGTCTGGAGCGCCGGATTTCCGTCTTTTATCGCTTCAAGAATTTATGGAAAGAAGTTTATTATAAAGGTGGCGGGTGATTATGCGTGGGAAGTTGGAGTGGGCAAGAATAAGGTCAGCTTACTGATCAACGACTTTCAGAGATCAAAGAAAAAGGGCTGGATAGGCGTGTTATATAAACTGCAAGGCATGGTCTGCCGCAAGGCCGATGCGGTTATAGTACCGTCAAAATATTTAGCAGGTATTGTCGCCGGGTGGGGCGTGCCTGAATCAAAAATTAAAGTTATATACAACGGAGCTGACTTTAAATCATCCGACCTGTCCAAAGAAGAGGCAAGAAATAAAATAGGCATACATGGTAACATAATCCTGTCCGTCGGTCGTCTGATGCCGTGGAAGGGTTTCAGGATGTTGATTAAAATAATGCCCCAGCTTTTGGAACTTGGGCAATTCACCCGGCTTGTCATTGTCGGCGACGGTCCCGACAAAAAGACCCTTGAACTGATGATAAAGAATATGGGCCTGGATAAGAAAGTGTTTATCGTGGGTAAAAAGTCAAAGGATGAGTTAGCTGTTTATCTTGCATCCGCCGACATATTTATATTGAACAGCGGTTATGAGGGCTTTTCTCATCAGATATTGGAAGCAATGATTTGCGGCGTGCCTGTGATTGCCAGCGTGGCAGGCGGTAACAAAGAAGTTATAACCCAGGGAGAGAATGGTTTTCTGGTAAGATACAATGACGAGTTTAATATTATTGAGGCGATCAAAACCATCTGGCGGGAACCCGGTCTTAAAGGCGAATTAGCGGCGGCCGGCAAAAAAACAGTCCAAAAATTCAGTTCCGATAAAATGTTTGAAGAAACAATTAAAATCCTGAATTCATGAAATTGCTGATGATTACCGGTCTGGGCAGCGCTTCGGACCTGGCTTCCGGCAAGAAGGGGGCGTTTTACAATACCCTTGAGGAATTTCATGAATATTGGGAAAGAATTGATATAATAGCGCCTAGAATTGCCAAGCATGAATTACGAATTACAAACTTGTTCGGAAATGTTTATATCCACATTTCTCCGTGGCCATTAGTATTTCATCCGATTTGGTTTTTGAAAAAAGGTCTGGAAATATACAGGGAACAAAAGTTTGACCTGATGACGGTGCAGGAGTTTCCGCCGTTTTATAACGGCATAGGGGCTCGGCTCTTATGGCGGAAAATAAGAGTTCCCTATATTTTGGAAATTCACCATATTCCCGGCTATCCCAAAGCGGCGAATTTGAAAGAGAGGATATACAAAACTTTAATGCGCTGGTTTATAAAAACAGATTCGGCAAAAGCCAAAGCCGTCAGGGTTGTTAATCAAAAACAAGTTCCGGAATTTTTGGTCAAAGCGGGAGTGCCTAAGGAGAAAATTATTTATATACCATCCGCGTATCTTGACCTGGATGTTTTCAAACCGATAGATTTATCCAAAGAATACGATTTGATGTTTCTCGGACGGCTGGAGAAAAATAAAGGAATAGAACTGCTGTTAAGAGCGGTGGAATTTTCAATTTCTAATCTGCAATTTCCGATGAAGTGTATGATAGTCGGCCAGGGGTCTCTTTTTGCGAGTTTAAATTCTGAAGTTAAAAGTTTAAAACTGGAAAACAATGTGATTTTTCACGGTTGGGCTAAGGATTCACGGGAAGTGGCGGAACTTATGAATAAGTCAAAAATACTTGTTATGCCGTCATACAACGAAGGCGGGCCAAGAGTGGTTCTGGAGGCCATGGCTTGCGGCGTGCCGGTCCTGGCGACACCGGTGGGCATTGTGCCGGATGTGATAAAAGACCGGGAATCCGGCAGAATTGTCGGATGGAATGCCAAGGATATTGCCTTGAAAGCCAAAGAACTTCTGTCTGGCATGGAAGAATATAATAAATATAGACAAGCCGGTTTGGAAATTTCAAAACAATTTGAAAAAAAAGCGGCAATTAAAAATTATGCCGAAAAGTTATCAACAATTTAGCATTGCGCGTTTCATAAACCCCAGTATAATTATGAGTAAGTTAATATCCAAAGCGTACAAAATCTCTCGCTGTACCGTTTCAGTAGAGGATTAGTACATTGGAAAATAAAAAAGTAAAAATGAATAAATCTCGATATACTTTGAGGTCGACTGTTGCGATAATCGCAGCTTTTTCTTTTGTCTTTCTTTTAGCGGGTGGCGCGTACGCGGCAAGCACTATAGGGACGAATATGAGTACTACCGGTACTTTTCTTCAAACCGTTGGTTCGGCTACCGCAGCTCGGTTCCAAAATGCAGCTGGAACCACTACAGTTCTTGCGGTTGACACTACAAACACAAGAGTAGGTGTTGGCGCCGCGCCTTCAACAACTTTTGAAGTTCAAGGCACAGCATCGGCGTCTTACTTTTTCACTTTAAACACACTTCAAGTGGCTGGTGTTGCGGCAACGGTAACTTATTCAAGATTTGGAACTGGTACTACTGGTTATACAGCCGATCTTGACGCATCTAACGATTTACTTGTAACCGGAGCTTTAGAGGTTGATGGCAATGCTTTCTTTGACGGTAAAGTCGGCATTGGCGGTGCCACTAATACCAAATTTGAAGTTCAAGGCACCGCATCGGCATCTTACTTTTTGACTGGCAATACAATTCAGGTGGGTGGATTTGCATCTGTGGCCTATAATCGTTTCGGTACAACCGCTACCACTAATGGTTTAGCCGCTACTAATGACGTTTTAATTAACGGCATTCTTGAAGTAGATGGTAAGACCTTCTTAGATGCTACCGCTTCGGTAACGACTGGATTTGAAGTAGTTGGTTATGCGTCGGCTAAAGATTCTTTTGTAACAAGGAGTTTAGTTATCGGTAATAATGTTGCCAGTTCCAACACAGCTTATTCTGCTGAATTTGGCGGCGGAGGAGGTACGGCTACCGTAAGCTTGTTGTTCGGTAGCAGTTCAGTTAGTTCCAAGGGTACTTGCTTACAGATGAAGAATATGGATGGTGAATGGGTCTACCTACGTATCAAAGGTGAGTTGGGAACAGTTTCCTCCATGTCACTAGTAATTAATAGAAATAGATGCCTATAAAATAATAAAGGTCGCGACTAGTTACTAGTTAGA
The DNA here is from genome assembly GCA_038064315.1 of Patescibacteria group bacterium. GTDB lineage: Bacteria > Patescibacteriota > Minisyncoccia > 2-02-FULL-40-12 > GWA2-44-9 > 2-01-FULL-43-22. The sequence continues at coordinate 7,228 of JBBTTJ010000027.1, forward strand.
GTGTGATATGGCGAAAATAAATAAGGTCACAATTGTTGTTGCTATAAGTCTGTCGGCATTGATTATTGCGTTTGGTGCTGTTGGGGTCTGGTATTTGAGAGATTTTGTCAAATATGACCGCTATGATAAAAATGACTTTATTGACCCGAGTACATATCAAGCCGTATTTCTTGCGAACGATCAGATATACTTTGGATATTTGAAAAATATTGAGCAGAATTACCTGATGCTGTCAGATGTTTACTACATTAAGATAGGCGAAGGAGGCGACGGTCAGTTGGTTAAGCTGGGCGCGATAGAGCCGCATGGACCTAAAGACAAGATGATAATAAATAGGGACCAGGTGTTGTTTTGGGAAAATATGAGGTTTGATTCCCAGGTTGTAAAGACAATCCAGAGCATACAGCAAAAATAAATTTAATTATTATTTAATGAAATTATTAAAAATAAACTTTTCTCTGTTATTGGCCCTCTCTGTTTTAGTGGCGGGGTTTCTAACGGTCGGAGTATATCAGGCAAAAGCTGTTGGCGATGCTTATTTTCCGCAAGATACTACTGTAGCGCTTGATGTTGGAAATTTTATCATAGTAGGCGGTTCTGATGCGGACACCGTAACGGCAAGTAACACTCAAATAACGGTTACAATTTCCACCGGTCAATTGCTTACAATTGACTCATCTGACCGAAGAATACTATCCAACGATATCGGTTTTTCGTACTCTTGTTCCAGCGATAAATCGTCAATTGTTATAAATACAACTACCACCACAAAAACTGTGGTAATAACTCCAAGTTCAAGTAACTGCGGTTCTACGGGTGGTGGTAGCGGCGGAGGAGGCGGCGGCGGAACAACAACAACTTCTACCACAACACCGACACCAACTCCGACTCCGACACCAACCACCACGACCGTACCAACAACTCCAACCCCAACCCCCGCGGTGGTTTCAACAAGCAAGCCGACGCCAATTTCACGAGGATTTGTCAGCTTGACCGCTTTTAAACTTAAAGACGGAGATGTTATCAGTGCTGGTAATTCCAGTGACCCGGATGTGTATATCGTCAATTCACATGGATACAAGAGGTTATTCCTGAACCCGGCCATCTTCGCTTTCTACGGCCACCTTGGGGGATTTTCAAAGGTTAAGGCCACAGTCGCTCCGGTAAGAGATACGCTTGTAACATCAGGTCTTTTCAGAAATTGCGAAACAAACGACAAAAAAGTTTACGGCGTGGAAACAACCGCCGAAGATGCGGGCAAGCTTCACTGGGTAAATACTACCGGAGAACAAGCTGTTAAAGACGACCCCGCTTTCTTCAATAAGGTGTTCTGTATCAATACCAAGGAGTTTAGCTGGTATCCCCAAGGAACGGCTTATACTTCCGTAAACCAGATACTGGATTATTCAAGGAAAAATACTACATCCACTCCTACACCCGTTCCTACTCCTACACCTACACCTACCGTTTCAACAACAAAGAAATATAAAGTTGTTAATACGGACCAGCTTAATGTCAGGTCAGCAGCAGCAACTTCCGGCGCTATTTTAGGCAAACTCCCGCTGGGTCAGGTGATAGAAAGTTTGGGTCAGCAGGGTTTATGGCATAAGATAAAATATCAGGCCAAAGACGGGTGGGTGCACAGCGATTATTTGAAAGTGATTTAAAATTGTCTTGCTGGAAGTCCGGGTTTGGAATAAAAACTTCTAAAACAAAAAAACTCAATGGGAATACCATTGTTTTTTTGTTGATTTTAAGCCATTTTTATGGTAGTATTAGCCGATGAAAAATCTTTTGATCATTACCCAAAAAGTTGACGAAAAAGACCAGCTTCTCGGCTTTTTTATTGATTGGATTAACTATTTTGCCCAAAAGTTTGAGAAAGTCACCATTTTTTGCCTTGAAAAAGGCGCATTTGAGTTGCCCGGGAATGTTGAAGTAATAAGTTTAGGCAAGGACCGCGGTTCAGGAAAGTTAAAAATAATTTCTACTTTCTACTCACTGCTTTTTACTCGTCGCAACGACTACAATGCCGTGTTAGTCCACATGAATCCTATTTGGGTTGTTTTAGGAGGTTTTTGGTGGCGCATGATGAATAAAAAAATATTTATGTGGTATACCCATAAATCAGTAACCGCTAAATTAAAGTTGGCGGAAAAATTTGCCGATACGATTTTTACCGCTTCTTCTGAAAGTTTCCGCCTGCCGTCAAAGAAAGTAATTATTACCGGCCATGGGATTGACACTGAATTATTCAAACCAAGCGGTCATCGGCCGGCAACCGGCGGCCGGGAAGTGAAAATTCTAAGCGTGGGAAGAATATCGCCGGTCAAGAATTATGAAATCTTGATCAACGCCGCCCAAATACTATCCGATAGAGGGGTTAATTTTTTAATTACCATGATAGGGGAGGCGCCGCTTGAAAAAGATAATAACTATGATGAAAGTTTAAAATCTAAAATTAAAAGTTTGGGGCTGGAAGGCAAGTTTAATTTTGTGGGCAAAATTAAACACAAAAATCTGCCGGCTCATTATCGGTCACATGATATTTTTGTTCACTTATCAAAGACCGGCAGTGTTGATAAAGCGCTTCTTGAAGCAATGGCCTGCGGAATGGCGGTTTTAAGCTCTAACGATTCGGCAAGAGTTTTTTTGCCGCCGGAATTATTTATTCAAGGAGAAAGTCCGGATTTAATTGCTAACGCGATAATAAAGATCAATAGCTCCGGTTATAATACCGATAAATTAAGGGAGTATGTTGTTAAAAATCACAGCTTACCCGCTCTTATGGAAAAAATCAGCCGTATTATAAACGATACTGTTTCTAAAAAGCGTAAGATATTAATTTCCGGCTATACATATGTTGACGGGGGCACAATAAAAACCTTTGATTACTATCCCGGCAAAGATGATGTCTGCTTTTTGGTGCCGTATATGTGGCCTCTTAAAGGAGGAAAATATATATACCGGCCGCCAAAACAAAAAAATATCCGTACCGCCAAGGCATTTTTTTACCACTCCAAATATTCTGTTATCGGAGGAGTTTTAAAGGGATGGATGCCGATATTCCCTTTTGTGCTCATGAAGCAGAAGCCGGATGTGGTTTTTAGCGCCAGCGAACCCAATCTTCTGACCACATTATACCAGGGAATTTTTGCCAAACTATTCAATGCTAAACATATTATTTTTACATGGGAGAATGTGCCTTATGAAAGCAAGTTCCTTGGTTTTAAGGGAATTATTCAGAAATTTATTGTTAAGCTCAATATATTATTTTGTGATGGGTTTGTCTGCGGCACTGTCAAGGCTCAAAAAATTATAGGTTCTTTGACCGATAAGCCGATAGCGGTCATTCCTTTAAGCGGTATTGATACCGAGTTTTTATCACGCGACTATTCCAAAAAATCTTTCAGGGACATGGATCTCAACGATTATATTGTGTTTTGTTTTGTCGGAGCCATTGGCTACAGGAAGGGGATACATCTTATCGTTAAAGCTTTTGAAGAAATCTCAAAAACTGTAACTAATGTCCGTCTTTTGATCGCCGGCAGCGGTGAGTATGAACAAGAGATTGATTCAATGATTAAGAGCGCGGAATTAAGCGATCTGATCACAAGATTTTCATGGCTTGAGAGGGAAGAGGTACGCGATATTTTGAACAGTTCTGATGTTTTTCTCTATCCAAGCATCCCTTATGGGGGATGGGAAGAGCAGTTTGGATACTCACTTCTAGAGGCCTCATCTATGGAGCTGCCGGTCATTGCCACTGAATCCGGCTCTATATCTGAAGTTGTGTTAAACGGTAAAACAGGCATGCTTATAAAACCGGATGATTACACTGCCCTGAAAGAAGCAATGCTGAACTTGGCCAGTGATAAAGAAAAACGAATATCAATGGGTAAAGCGGGCAGGCGGTTTGTTTATGATAATTACAGCCATGAAATTACAGCCGGAAAGTTTTATAAATTTTTTAACGGTATTTAACATGAAGGTATGTTATTTCGGCACATATTCGCCGAATTATACAAGGAACAGGGTAAACATAACCGGACTCCGTGAAAACGGCGTTGAGGTTATTGAGTGTAATATTCAGACGGGAGGATTGAGAAAACACTGGGATTTATTTCGGAAACATTGGCCCATGCGCGGCAGTTACGATGTCATGATAGTCGGTTTTAACGGCCATGCCATTATGCCCGTGGCTTGGCTGGTTACCAGATTTCCCAGAAAAAAATTGGTTTTTGACGCATTTATTTCTGCTTACGATACGAACATTTTTGACAGGAAAAAGCACTTGCCCCATAGTTTAATGGCTTTGAAATATTGGATCATTGACTGGCTCGCATGTTCTTTAGCCGACCTGGTTCTTATGGATGCCGAGGCTTATGCTAAATATGTGAGCGAGACATTCCACATTTCCCGTCAAAAGGTAAAAGGACTCTTTGTCGGCTGTCCCAATGATGTTATGTATCCGAGACCTCAAAACAAGGCCCATTCGGCAAAGGCAGAGCCGGATTTTATCGTTCATTTTCATGGCACATATATTCCCGCCCAAGGTATTCCATACATCATTGAAGCGGCCAGAATTCTTGACGGCCAAGGAGTTAAGTTCAATCTTATCGGCAAGTTGGATACTTACGGGGAAGCCATCAATTTGGTTAAACGGCTTAAATTGACAAATGTCAGATTTTATGACTATATGCCGTATAACAAGTTGGCCGAGTTTATGGCTAATGCCGATATATGCTTAGGGGGTTTTGGCGATACTGAAAAAGCGAAAATGGCCGGTATTTTCAAAATTATAGAAGCCATGGCGATGAAAAAGCCCTTTATTACCGCTGACACGCCGGCTATGAGAGAATTTCTTACCGACCGAAAAGATTCATTATTGTGTAAGAGCGCTGACGGTCAAGACCTTGCCGATAAGATATTAGAATTAAAAAATAATGTTAATTTGAGAAATACGATTGCTGAAAATGGATACCAGCTTTATTTGCGCAGGTTTACGCCAAAAGCGATTGGCCGGGACCTCATGGCTTTTGTAAACAGTATTAAATAATGAAGAATATAAAAAATAAAATTTTAATTACCGGCGCTCTCGGCCATATTGGCGCAAGTTTAATTAGGAATATCAACGAGAACTTCACCGGTGAAATTTTGCTTTTGGATAATTTGGAAAGCCGCCGATTTCCGTCTCTTTATAATTTACCGAAAAAAAAGTACAGATACCGTTTTATCCGGGATGATATTCTCACTACTGATTTTGATAAACACCTCAAAGGTGTCTCGGTTGTTATTCATTTAGCGGCCATAACTGATGCTGAAGGAAGCCACAAGATACCTAAAAAAGTGGAGAAGGTTAATTATGGGGGATTGCGGAGGGTGGCCGATGCTTGTCTTAAAAATAAAGTAAAAATTTTATTTCCTTCAACTACGAGCGTTTATGGCAGTCAGGCCTCTGTTGTAGATGAAACCTGTGAGGAGTTAAAACCTCAAAGTCCTTATGCCGCGGCTAAATTAAAATCTGAAGAATATCTGAATACTCTAAAACCAAAAGGATTAAAATTCGTGATTTGTCGTTTTGGCACGATTTTTGGCCACTCAATCGGTATGCGTTATGATACCGCCGTCAACAGATTTACCTGGCAGGCGGCGACCGGGCTTCCGATAACCGTTTGGAAAACGGCATGGAACCAAAAAAGGCCTTATTTATATTTAGGCGACTGTGTTCGGGCCGTTAACTTTATAGTAAAAAAAGATTTATTTAACGGCGAGATATATAATGTTTTGACCGCCAATTTTGCGGTTAAAGATGTGGTTAATACGATAAAAAAATTTGTTCCCAAACTGACGGTAACTTATGTTGATTCGCCGATAATGAATCAGCTGTCATATAATGTTGACGACTCTAAATTCCGGGAACTTGGTTTTAAACCGAAGGGCAATTTAAAAAAAGGCATAAGTGAAACGATCAGTTCGTTGAGAAAGATAATTTAAAATATGTTAGAATATGCTGATGGAAATTAACCTTAAGCCAATTATTGATTTTGGTAAAATGCCGATTGCCAATGCTTTTTTGACCAAAGAACGGTTTAAAGACGAGTATTTTTATAATATGGTTTTGGGCTACGACTCTAAAACAAAAGCCATAGGATTGGTAAATAAGGTCCCGCCGGAGAAAATGTTTCATGAAAACTATGCCTTCTTCTCCTCAACTTCAAAAGGCATGCAAACGCATTTTCGCCAAACGGCAGAAAAGTTATTGTCTTATGCCGGTAAGGGGATTGTCGTTGAAATGGGCTCGAATGACGGCATAATGCTCGAGGCCTGGAAAGATTTGGGCGTAAAAGCTATTGGCGTAGAGCCGTCAAAGAATGTTGCCGACATCTCAAGAGCAAAAGGCCATGAAGTTATTTCTAAATTTATGAATGAAGCCGTCGCAGACGAGATTTTAGCAAAAGGCAAGATTTCTTTGGTTTTTGGGGCGAACGTTTCCTGCCACATTGAAGGGTTCCGGGATTACTTAAGTTCAGTAACAAAAATGCTTGGCAAGAATGGCGTATTTGTTTTTGAGGACCCTTATTTTTTAGATATTGTTGAGAAAACATCTTATGATCAGATTTATGATGAACATGTCTGGTATTTTACCGTTTCTTTTATAAATAACATGTTGGAACCGCTCGGTTATCATGTTTTTGATTGCGAACATATTGAACCTCATGGCGGTGAGTTAAGAATGTATGTCGGCAACAAAGACGTCTATTCCGTAAAACCGGCCGTAGCAATGTGGCTGGCTAAGGAAAAAGATTTAGATAAAAAGATTGAGTTATTGGAAAAAAATATAAAAATATCAAAGATAGAACTGCTCAATATTTTGAACAATATAAAAAAAGAAAATAAAACCGTCTGCGGTTTTGCCGCCACTTCAAAGGCAACGACGATTTTTAATTATTGCGGTATCGGGCCGGAGTTGATTCCTTTCGTAACCGACACAACACCTGAAAAACAAGGCAAGTATTATCCCGGCGTCCATATACCGGTAGTTTCGCAGGAAGTTTTTGAAAAAGGAGAAAATAACCCTTCAAAATTGATTGATTATGCGTTTTTGTGCGCCTGGAATCATTTTAAGGAAATAAACAAATACCAATCTTGGTATAAGCAAGCGGGAGGACATTGGATTACCCATGTTCCTTTTCCTAAAATTATATGAAGATCCTAATGACAGGCGGATCGGGTTTATTGGGAAAAGAGATTCTCAAGCTTGACGCAACAATTATCGCGCCGCCTCATGCAGAACTTGATATTACCGATTTAAATTCGGCGCTTAGGGCATTTGAAAAATATGATCCTGATGTTGTTCTTCATTGCGCCGCGGCAACCAAACCGCCGGAACACCAGAAAAACCCGGAGCTTGGCCTCGAAGTAAATATTATCGGCACGGCGAATATGGTTCGCGCCTGTGTTCGATTTGGAAAAAGATTGGTTTATACCTCAACTGATTATGTCTATACAGGCAAGGGGCCTCATAAAGAGGAAGAACCTCTCTGGCCGCCTTATAATTTCGGCTGGTCTAAACTTGGCGGAGAGTGCGCTGTTCAATTGGCGTCCGATCATCTGATTTTGCGCTTAAGTTTCGGACCGGCGCCTTTTCCATGGGACAAGGTTTATGACAATCAATACAATTCAAAGCTTTATGCGGACGAAATGGCTCCGCTCGTTCTGGCGGCGTCTGTGTCGGGTATCCGGGGTGTAATGAATCTGGGCGGTCCTAGAATGAGTTTGGCCGATTATGCGAGAAGAACGAGACCGAATATAGAAACCATTTCCACGCCTGATTGGGTGCCCAAAGACACCAGTTTGGATATTACTAAAATGAAGAAAGAGTTTGGGATAATAGACGAGGATACCCTATTGAAATATTGATAAAATATTGTAGTATATGGGGGAGTTACGCCATATCATGATTAAAGACGTAAAAGTGAAAAAAATGCTTTTAAACCACGATGATCGGGGGTTTTTTGCCGAAGCGGTAAAATTTGGCGAGGAGACATTCCATGAAATTAAACAGACAAGCTATGCAGAAACATACCCCGGAATAATAAAGGCTTTTCATTGGCATAAGAAACAATGGGATATTTGGTGTGTTATAAAGGGAATGGCTCAAGTTGTCTTGTATGATTTGCGAAAAGATTCCCCAACCAAAGGGCAGACTGATGTTATATGCGCAGGAGAAAAGAATATGTTAGTAATTGCCATTCCTCCGGGGGTGGCTCACGGCTATAGAGTTCTCGGGGACAAGCCAATGGGCATTTTTTATCATACGACGGAGGCCTATGATCCCAAAAACCCCGATGAAGAAAGGATCTCCTTTAATTCTCCAAAAATTAAATTTAACTGGGAAACCAAAAATAGATAAAACCAACAAAGCCATATTATGATAAAAATTAAAGTTAAAAATTCCGGGGTTGTTAAACTGCAAATGTTTAGAGACAAAGACGGAGACGGGGACCTGTTTATCGCAGAGGCCACAAGAAACATACCTTTTAAGATCAAGAGGGTCTTTTTTATAAATAATCCGAAAATAAAAAACTCCGTTCGTGGCAATCATGCTCACAAAAAATATAATCAGGTCATCTTTTGCGCCAGCGGGTCTTTCTTTCTTAATCTTGATGACGGCCGGACCAAACAGCGTATTTTTATGGACGATCCGTCAATCGGCATTATCTTGGGGCCTAAACTTTGGCATAGTATGACGG
>JBBTTJ010000028.1:0-4264 GCA_038064315.1 Patescibacteria group bacterium
TCTATAATATGAGAAGTCCTGGGCTGAATCAGCGCCGAATATAGCCGCATATCCGGTCATCTGGCTGTTATAAAAATCTTTTTGCGTATTGCATAAAGCCCATTTTTTTGAAGAAAATGAGGGGATGCCTGCGGTATAAACGGACTGGAGCCCTCGATTATAAACCGGATCGTAAAAATGGCTGAAAAATCTGCCTCCTTCATCCTCATCAACTGTTCCTTTGATAAGCCACGACTTTTCCTCATAATTTATTTTGTTATCCGGAAAGCTGGCGTTATAGAAATCAACTATTTCATCGGTAAGAGCGGGATGAGTTGTATTTTGAGAATAACCAAAAGCAGAAAAAGCAAAGAAAAAAGCGCTTAAAAGCGCCCCTCCTAAAATAGATTTTGAAATTATAGTAATTCTATTTTCCATACTCCGCTAGGATATTTTACAAACATAGTTTCATTTGTGTAGTTACCGGCAGGAATTTCTACTTCTTGGCTGTCAATTGTGGCTTTAGAACCTACTTTAATTAAGACTTCGTATGTAAAAGAAATAATTTTTTCATCACTTTTATCTGATTTTTTCCATGTTTTCTTAGTATTTTCCAGCTCTTCAACAAAACCTAGAATAATGCCCTCTTTTTCATATTCTTGAAGCGTTTTTAGCCAATTATCCTGACTTTCTATTACAAAATACTTGCTTGCCAGCTCAATATCGCCGTCTTTGAGAGCATTAATAAAAAGGTCGTATGTTTCTTCAGGAGTAGCGCCGCCGTAAGTGTCAGTATAATATGGCTCTTCTACTTTGTCGTAAGCGCGTTTAATCTGCCAGCTTTTGTAACCTGGCAATAACCAGACAACCATCAATGCAATCAAAATCAAAACCGGCACCCCAACCCAACTCTTAAAAATATTTTTCCAACTCAACATAAGTTAAACTCTTATAACCTGCTACGATCTGACCATATTAAAAATATAGCGGACTGCCAAATTCAGGAGGGATAGAACCGGGCATTCCTATCAAATCGCAACAGATTACAAAAATTTAAAAAATAAAAATATAAATTGAGTCTATGTAAATAATTTCTTATCAAACTGATCGTTTAACGTCAATATCCAAACCCCGTCAATTTGTTGACAACCTGTTGACTAACGACATTCAATGTCGTTATATTACTGATATGGATATTTACCACATTTTAAACAGAGGCGTCGAAAAAAGACAAATTTTTCTGGATAAACAAGATCATTTACGTTTTATACATAACCTATATGAACTAAATAACCAAGACCGAGTAGAGACAACCTATTATAATTTCCGAGATTATGGTGCTAGCGGTAAAGTTGCTAAAGCCAGCAAAAAACCGAGAAAATTGTTGGTAGATATTTTGGCTTTTTGTTTAATGCCCAACCATTATCACATTTTACTTGCTCCAAGAGTTGAGAACGGAATTCCACAATTTATGCAAAAAGTTAATATGGGCTACTCAAAGTATTTTAATCAGAAATACGAAAGAGTTGGGACCTTATTTCAGGGAAGGTATAAAAGCGTGCCGGTAATTGCTAATACGCATTTCCTGCACTTACCGTTTTATATTCACTTTAATCCACTAGATCTGTCACATCCGGAATGGAGAGAAAACAAAATTCTAAATCCCAAAATGGCTTTAGAATTTCTAAAAACATATCGGTGGAGCAGTCACTTGGATTATCTGGGAATTAAGAACTTTCCATCTGTGTTAAATATTAAACCCTTAATGGAGATTTTTGGAAGTAGTGCAGATTATCAAAAACTAGTAGAAAATTACTTAAAAGATATTCAAATAGATGAGGGAGTTGTTCTAGAATAGCTAAGTTATCCACATTTTTAACATAACGACATTCGGTGTCGTTATGTTAAAAAATGCTTGATCTGCGTATAAGGATATTAGCCCGGTGGAGAGAATCAAAAGTCCCGGCATCTATCCAAAACTTTTTTGCTTTAATGAAATCCATTGTGCCTTCGTTTATATAGCAGTTGTTCACATCGGTTATCTCATACTCGCCACGATCGGATGGCTTGAGCGTCTTGATAACATCAAAGACGCGATTGTCATACAAGTACAAGCCGGTTACAGCCCAATTAGACGGCGGCCTTTTGGGTTTTTCTATGATTTTTTCGACTTTATGTCCTTTAAATTTAACCACGCCAAATCTGTGCGGATCGGATACTTTTTTCAAGACAACAGTAGCGCCTTTGTCCCTTTTATCAAAATCAGCGAAGGCCTTAAAGAAATCGTCGCCAAAAATATTGTCTCCGAGAATTAGCGCAATTTTATGACCGTCTGAAAATGATTTGGCAAGGCCAAGACCATCTGCAATACCAACCGGTTCCACCTGGATAGTATAGTAAAGATTCACACCAAATTCTTCACCAGATCCAAGAAGTTTCACATACTGGTCGGTATGTTCCGAGCCACAAACAATGAGTATGTCTTTAACTCCAGCCCTCTTTAGGGTCAGAATGGGATAATATATTATCGGCTTATCGCCTACGGGTAGAAAATGCTTACCCGTTACTTTTGTGACTGGCAAGAGGCGGGTACCTTTGCCTCCAGCTAAAACAACACCTTTAATCATTTTGTTTTAATAACCTGTGGATAAACGACATTCAATGTCGTTTATCCACAGGTGTAATATACTGCTCCGCCTTCAAGTATTTTTTTAATAAATCCCTGATCAATGAGTTCTTTCAAGTTCCTTTTGACGGTTCTGCTCGATAAAACATTAAACTTATTCATAATATCTTTGGCACGCACTTCCGGGGTTTTTCGTATAAAATTAAATATGCGTTCCTTATTTGAATCGGATTTCATGGTCAGTCGAGCAACTCTAGTTTTGACTAACGATTTTGATACTGATAAAGATGAATTAACTGGCAAGACACCCGATGTTAAATTTTCAACAGCTGATGCCAAGGGTATCTTACCGACTTTTTCGGCTTTATGGCATTTTAAAACATGTAATTTAAATTTTAATAAATTTATTTGAGCTAAAAGCGGGGGAGCGGTATCGTTTTTTGAAATATGAGATGAATATTCTAAACAATCTAGAAGATTATTTATAGAATTAAGTAAGTTTTGACAAACGATATTGTGCGACATATTGTGTTGGATAATATCGGGGGAGCGGATATTTTTCTCCTCTACGAATGCGGATACAAAACCAGATATTTTACCGTGAAGTTTATGTTTCAAAAATCTGTCTTCTGTCGTCGTTAATAATTTGGAGAGTAAAATGACGGAATTTGTGAATTTTGATATATCGTCTCTTTCCATCTAACAGACCTGTGGATAAACGACATTGAATGTCGTTTATCCACAGGAAGTTTAAAGCGATTTAAAATAACTTTTTGCAAAGTCATCCATTAATTTTGCCGTTACCAGGCGAACTGTCCCGCCTCTTAGATAGGCCATACCGACGACGATACCTGAATTATTTATCACTTTTGAACCGCTCAAGAAATTATTTGATTCAGTGTCCACAATTATCTCTTTAGGCAAAATATAACTTATCATACCTCTTTGAGCAAAGATAACCGAAGAAGAGAGCTTAACCATCTTGCCGGAAACAACTGCATCCTGCCCCGGTTGAAATTGATAGTCGCGTTCAAGACGGGTGGCATTCATATCGGTCGCGGCAACTTTAAGTAAGGCGAGATTCTTGAAACCGTCGTACAGCGCCAGTTGAGCCCGCAGTATCTTGTCTCCGTACAATACCTGAAAAACATCGGCTCCGGCAACGACATCAAAAGTTGTAATAATAATACCGTCTGATGATATGACTATCCCGCTTCCTTCTCTGATTATTTTCCCATTTTTGAAAGACTGAACAGCCACGGTGCTCAATAAATGGTCAGACACTATTTTCTGCCAAAAATCCGGAGAAACAGAAGTAGGCGTTGGAGTCGGAACTGGTTTTGTTCCAAGAAAATCAATAAGATCATTTCTTATAAGATTAAAGATAAAAGACCCGCTGACAGGCAGAGAGAAGACCAAAATCAAAGCCAGGATGCCGCCCAAAAAACCGATTAGAATTGTTTTCGTATAATTCATTTTGTAAAGTTATCCACATAACGACACCCGATGTCGTTAGTCCACAATCAGTTAAACAGTTGTTTGGCGCGTTCCCAGTGTTCCGGGTGTCCCTGAAGCTTCAGCCAATACCACCATTCTGCGCCCCATAGATAGTAACCATTAAACCCGGTTTTAGAAGAAAAATCAATCATCTCGTTAAAT
>JBBTTJ010000029.1:0-9468 GCA_038064315.1 Patescibacteria group bacterium
TTTTCCTCAAGCGGATACTATTTGGAGTCACTTCAAGATATTCGTCGCTTTGCATAATTTCCAGGCCCGTCTCAAGAGTGATTGGAGACGGAGGAGTGAGAATGATATTTTCATCGGAACCCGAGGCCCGCATATTCGTAAGCTTTTTCCCTTTGATTGGATTTACGGCCATGTCCATACCTTTTGATGCGTCGCCGATAACCATACCTTCGTAGACCTCGGTGTTGGGTCCGATATAAAGCTTGCCCCTGTCCTGGAGATTATATAATGAAAAACCAAGCGCCTTGCCGGTTTCCATAGAGATCATTGAACCGACGCTTCTCTTTTTTATTTCCCCGGCATGGGGGCGAAAGCCGATGAAGTGGCTTGCGAGCACTCCCTCGCCTTTTGTATCAATCATAAACTCGTTTCTGAAGCCCAAAAGACCGCGTGTCGGTATCTCAAATATAATACGAACTTCGCCGTGGTGTTGCCCCATATTCATCATTTGGCCGGCGCGTTTGCCGAGTTTTTGTATAACTACGCCGGAGAGTTCCTCGGGGACATCAATGATCGCCTCTTCAAAAGGTTCGGCGCGTTTGCCGTCTATCTCTTTAATAATTACCTGCGGCTGTGAGACCTGAAGCTCATAGCCCTCTCTTCTCATATTTTCAAGCAGGATGGCGATATGGAGTTCTCCCCGACCGTAGACCTTATAAAACTCATTTGAGGAAAAATCAATTTTCAACCCGATATTAACTTCAAGCTCTCTTTCCAGCCGCTCTTTTAATTGTCTGTTAGTCACAAATTTTCCATCTCTTCCGTCGAATGGGGAGTCGTTAACCAGAAAGTTTAAAGATATAGTCGGCTCGTCAACGCTGATAGCAGACAAGGGTTCCGCATCGGGAGAGGCGCATACGGTTTCTCCAATGTATATATCCGGTAGTCCGGCTAGCATAACGATATCGCCGGCCCCGACTTCGTCAGTTTCTTTTCTTTCCATCCCCCGGAAAGTAAATAACTTAGTTATTTTCCCGGATCTCATTTCCCCGGTTGGCTTCTTTATGAATACATTATCCCCTACCTTCATGGTTCCAAACCAAACTCTGCCGATTCCAAGACGGCCTAAAAAATTATCATACCCCAGGTTAAAGGGCTGAAAACGCAATGGAGCTGAAATATCAGAAGGCGCCGGCGGCGTTTCTTTTAGAATCAGATCAAGCAGAGGAGACAGGTCTTTTGACTCATCATCCATTTTTAATTTTGCTATTCCCGCTCGTCCATTTGCGTAAATGGTTTTAAAGTCCAGCTGCTCGTTATTGGCTCCCAGATCCATAAAAAGTTCCAGAACTTTTTCATGAGTTTCATCGGGCTTGGCGGCCGGCTTGTCTATCTTATTTATAACCACTATCGGTTTTAACCCCAGTTCCAGGGATTTTTTTAAAACAAATTTGGTCTGGGGCATCGGTCCTTCCTGGGCGTCTACGATAAGCAGTACGGAGTCAATTGATCTTAAGACCCGCTCCACTTCTGAACCGAAGTCTGCATGGCCTGGAGTATCAACGATGTTTATTTTCGTTACGGGGCGACCCGAGCTTGCCGAGGGATAGAACAGAGAGGCGTTTTTGGCATAAATGGTAATACCGCGCTCTTTCTCAAGCGCGTTTACATCCATACTGAATCCTTCTTCCACCATGCCGGTTTGCTTCATTAAGGCGTCAGTAAGGGTTGTTTTTCCATGATCAACATGGGCAATTATTGCTATATTTCTAATTTCCATAAAAAATAGGCCCCATAGCTAATTAGGGTGTCCGTCCATGTTACTATAAAAATTCTTATTAGTCAAACTTTTGTCAAGCAAGGTTTTAAGCCAATTTACATATGCTAAAGTGTTTTATACTTATCATTATTTACACAAAACACTGTGTAAATAATGATAAGTATAAAACACCAGGCAGAACATAGAGTATCAAACATTGTGTAATTAGTATTATTTTATACAGTGTTTTGTATAAAATAATACTAATTACACAATGTCACTTAACTTTTATTTAACGCAATTTCCGGCTAAAACTAAACCTTTGGCTTCGGCTTCACCGGCGGAAGCAAACCATATCTGATTCTCCGGCTTGATTCTTTTGGCTCCACTGCACCAACTGTAGTGATATTTATCGGAATTTTTGGAGGCCACTACGCGGGTATCCAATTTTTGAGGTTCGGGCTTATTGGTTTGCTTTGGACCGGTCTTGTTTGAATCCTTAACCGTTTTGTAAACATTGGCCGTCCCCTGCTCTATTTTTATCGGTGTTTTCTTAAGAGAGTTTATCTGACCAAGATTGTAGCTTATGACAGATACTAAAATCATGCAGGAGCCAAGGAATATCTCATATTGCCTGTATTTGACGATACGGCCTAATTTTGATAGAATGTGTCCAATCATAATACTAATTTAGAACATGGCGCATACAAAAGCAATTGGGTCTACCCAGCTGGGCAGAGATTCCCAGCCAAAATATTTGGGGGTTAAATTATATGACGGTCAAACGGCCAAACCGGGTAGTGTTATAATACGCCAAAGAGGGACAAAATTTATCCCCGGCGACGGTGTCCGTCTCGGACACGATTACACAATTTATGCCGCCGTAGTCGGCAAGGTTAAATTTACCACAAAGAAAAAGAAACTATTCAACGGCAGGAAGCGGCTGGTTAAAGTAGTTAATGTTATTAGCTCGCTTACTAATTAATAAAAAGAAAAGGCCCGTGGAATTACGGGCCTGATGCTGGTTGTTTCATCAGTCGTTAGGACTAGAAGATGAACCTAGAATACGAACTTCACGAATTCCGGGTTGGTCTCGTCAACCTTGTCCTTAATCTCCGAACTTACATTAAGATTGCTCTTGGCGAGATCGGCGGCCGCCTTGGCGATCTTTAGTCTTTCATTAACACGCTGGCGTTCTTCTGCGACGCCACGCTTACCTTTCAAAGCGTTTGCCTTGGCTTCCAGATCTGCTATCCTCTCCTCTGCCCCATCGGCGACGGCTTTATTGTATGTGTATGCCCCAATGATCTCTTTGCGGTTGAGAAGATTTTGATCGGAGTTTTTGCCGACCCAACCGTCTGTTAAATAAAGGTGCCGGGTTGCCAACTCGGGTGCCTCATCGGTGCCTAAGTTAACTATCGCCGCCATCGTATTAACTTCATGGCCATTGATTTTTTTCTTGCCATACGAAACTACACGAATAATACTAAACTGCATATCTGCCTCCTTCGTCCCCCATTCTAGACGGGGTTTACGCGGCTATGCTTCGCTGAACCGGCTACACCATGCGGCCGGCCCAACAAAGCAGTCATAAGATAGTGTTCCTGGATTATAGCATAATAAGTAATAATTTGTCAACCTATCCGTAATGCATCATGGCTTTGGCAACACCTATATTAATGTAACAAAAAAGGCGGGAGTTAATCTCCCGCCCTAAGAGGTGATGTAATAGAGAAGTCCCTTTTCTCTGTTTACTCTACCTCAATTTCCTCTACCCGCCACCCATCGTCATAAAGTCTCATTAATGCGGCGCCCTTACGATCCATTGACTCGCTTTCTCCAGAATATAGAGCGACAACATCCGACATTTCTCTATACTCCCAGGTAAATTGGACTTCCTTAATTACGTCTGAAGCCAAGCCATTCATCCCATCAGCAATTCCCTTAACCTCAACCACCACTCTCTTTAATGGTTCTTTGAGTACAAGGGCATCCTTAAGAGAGTTCGTAAAATCAATATCTTCTGTGAAATAACGCTTTCCTTCTTCCGTAAGTTTGACATTATGCCAATTGTACTTGTACCACAGACCCTGCTCAATACCGACTTCCTTCATCCCCCGACTGGCAAGTGAAAGTTTGGTGGCGCTGACAAAATTTTCATTTTGCCCTATCAATTCTTTGGCCTGCGAACGGGTCAGCTTACCGTTGGAAAAGGTCGTGTATGTGGAAAAGGTCGTGTATGGAATCTGATCCTTATAAACCGTAGCTATAATGATCAGACAAACTACTGCTAACAAACTGCAATACACTTTAATACTCAAATACTTAGCCATTTTACCTCCTTGGTTTCCGGTCCATCTAGACCGGGTTTGTGTTATGAGTTAGATACATTCTTCATCTCACGGGCAATAGCCTTGGCTTGAAGGTCCACCATTTCGTTTAACAGCCTGCTTCTCAAGTCCCATGCCGCATGGAAGGTTAACCCCAACCACAGAATGGCGCCAAAACCGAATAACAGAAATGTGAAGAGAGCCATAATGTAGATAGGCAGATGAACTGCCAGTGCCATTTTCTTTCTCCCTATCATCAGATAGTAAAGAGGAGAACAGAAGATTACGGATAGATAATGAAAGAAAGTCATACGAACCTCCTAAGGATGTGATTTTAAGTAACTGTATCAATTATACACTAAATTATAGATATTGTCAAATATACTTGCACAACTCAACCGTTAGCTCTGTACCTAGCTCCTATTTTCTTGTAAATTTAAGGAATGACACAAGAAACGGCGCTTTCAATACTTAAGACAGGGAGAAATATTTTTCTGACCGGAGAACCTGGTTCCGGCAAAACGCACACAATAAATCGTTATGTACTCTATCTTAAACAACTTAAGATCAAAGCGGCTATGACTGCTTCAACCGGCATCGCGGCGACTCACATAAATGGAATGACAATCCATTCATGGAGCGGCATAGGAATAAAGAAAAATCTTAACGCTGACGATGTTAAAAAAATAATCAAATATAGAGGCAAGCGAATTAATAAAACCGGCGTTCTGATTATTGACGAGATATCAATGTTGGACGCCTCTGTTATTGACCTTGTTGATACTGTTTGCCGGGCGGCTAAAAAGTCAGAACTATCTTTCGGCGGAATGCAGGTGATTTTGGTGGGCGACTTTTTTCAACTCCCGCCGGTAAGGCGCGAAGACGAAGCGCCGTACAAATTCGCTTTTGAATCAAACGCGTGGAAATCCGCCAACCCGTCTGTATGTTATCTGACGGAACAATACCGGCAGTCTGATTCGGATTTAATCGGACTGTTGTCCGCCATACGCTCCGGTGATGTTTTGGACTTTCATTACGAATGTTTAGACCGGTGCTTGGCCAGGCCTGCGAATAACCAAAATATTACCAAACTTTTTCCCCACAACGCCGATGTTGATAAAATAAATTTGGAAGAATTGGATAAACTTCCCGGTTCACCGGTAAATTTTGTCATGAAAAGCAAAGGCAACGACAGGTTTGTTGAACAACTTAAAAAGGGCTGTCTTTCCCCGGAAAATTTAAAGTTGAAAAAGGGGGCGGTTGTGATGTTTACCAAGAATAATTTTGAAGTCGGTTATGTGAATGGAACGACGGGAACGGTTATAGGATTTGATGAAAACAATTCTGATGAAGGTGAAGTTTTGCCGATAGTACAAACCAGGGAAGGCAAGAAAATAACAGTCGGGTCAGCGGAATGGGCAGTTGAAGATAACGGAGAAGTTGTCGCTAATATTGAACAGCTGCCGCTTCGTCTGGCTTGGGCGATAACGATACACAAAAGCCAGGGTATGACCCTGGATGAAGTATTTGTCGATTTAAAGGGTTCATTTGTGGAAGGGCAGGGTTATGTAGCTTTGTCCAGAGTTAAGACGCTTAAAGGACTCTATCTCAAAGGATATAATCAAAATGCTTTAAAAGTTCATCCTTTGGTATCTGAACAGGATTTTGAGTTTAGGAGCAGATCGGCTGAAATTCAATCGGAATTTTGCCGGCTATCAGGAGAAGACCTGGCGCTTAAACACAACGCCTTCATTCTTTCTGCCGGCGGCGAATTACTTCGCTCTAAAAGAGTTTCTAATGGTTTAAACGCTCAATGACGGTTGAGAGTTATTCTTGAGATACTTTGATCTTAATTTCAGCTACGACTTCAGGCGCGAGTTCTACTTTGACAAGATGTTCGCCGAGCTGTTTGATATGTCCGTCATGTTCTTCAAGATGTACGGAGTCGGATTCTATATTAAAACCGGATTGTTTGGCGAGTGCTTCGGTGATATCTTCTCTGGTAACGGCTGAATACAATTTGCCTGTTTTTGTCGCCTTTTTTGTAAATTCCAATACGACATCTTTCAGTTGTTCGGTTAATTTTACCGCATTTTCTTTTTCCAATTTTTGCGTTTTCTCCAGTTTCTTTTTCAACGAATCAACGTCTTTTAATGCCGCATCAGTTGCCAATTTGGCTATTTTTCTGGGAAACAAAAAGTTACGCGCATAACCGTCAGCCACATTCTTTACATCACCCATCCTGCCGAAACTTTTGATATTTTGTAGAAGTATAACTTTCATGAGTTGTCATTATACACTATTTTGTGAGCAAATCAATTGCTTTATCCAACTGCGGGTCTTTGCCCGGTTCTCCCAGTTTAAAGTCAAGTTTTCCTTTTTCAATTTCTTCTTTCGGAAGCAAAACTTTTATGTCCGGCTCTATGCCTTTGTCTGATATTGATGTGCCCGATGGAGTGAGCCATTTGGCTATAGTTATTTTCAGTGAAGAACCGTCTTTGAATTTTTCCAATTCCTGAACGGAGCCTTTGCCGAATGTCTTCTCGCCGACTAATTTTATTCCTTTATTGTCGCGAAGGGCGCCCGCCAATATTTCAGAAGCCGATGCCGAACCGCCGTTTATTATAATGGCGGTCGGATATATCTTGAGCGAGCCGTTTCCGCTGCTTTTAAATTCATTCTTCGAGCCGTTTCCGAACGCCTCAACCGTTACTATCTGGTCTTTATCAAGAAACCATCCCGCGATATTGACCGCGGAATCAAGCAGTCCGCCAGGATTATTGCGCAGGTCAATTATTAATCTTTCTGCTTCGGAATTTAATATTTCCTGGGCTGCTTTTTTAAACTCGGAATCAATATTTTGGTTGAATGTGAATAACTGAAGGTACGCGACCTTTTTGCCGTTTGATTCCAGCATCTGCCATTCAACAGTCGGGATTTTGATCGTATCTCGAATTATTTTAACCTCTCTTGCGTCGGCGCCGTTGGATGTTACCGTTAAAACAACAGGCATTCCTCTTTTGCCTCTTATTAGATTCACCGCTTCTTCAATGGACAGATCTGATGTTGTTTTACCGTCAATTTCCATTATTTTGTCTCCGGCTTGAAGGCCGGCTTTGTATGCCGGAGTATTCTTTATCGGAGCAATTATGGTCAGGATTCCTTCTCTTTTACCTATCTCAATGCCAATCCCGCCGAAAGAACCGGATATTTCTTCCTGAAATTTCTTGCTCTGCGGCGGCTCAAAAAATACCGTGTAAGGATCACCAACGCTGTCAACCATTCCTTGTATCGCGCCGTATAGTAATTTTTGCGTGTCCAGCGCATTCTGGTCAACATATTTATTATGAAGAGAATTCCAGCTATCCCAGAATAAGGAGAAATCAACGGAATCCGGCTGTCCCAGGTCTTTATTTAGTAATATCTTGACAGGATTGCCCGCGGCGCCGTTCGAGCGTTCAAAAAAAACACCGCCGGCGAATCCGGTTCCCATAACGATTGCAAGAATTAAAATTAAAACTTTTACTGATATGTTTTTCATTTTTGCTTAGAAAAAACCTTAAGATTTATTAACATCCCGGCTCGCAAGTCCGTATTTATAAAAATATTTCAGGGCGTCCTGCAAATGCCATCGGCTTTGCTTGTTTAGAAATACATCCAACAATCCGAAGCGACCTTTGGATACTCTCTTATGATAATGATACATTTCGGAATGAGGATAGTAAACTACCTTAAAACCATTTTCCCAGAAGCGTCTTGCCCAGTCAACATCGCTCATATAAAGAAATAATTTCTCGTCCATAAGACCAACCTTATCTGCCATTTTCCGGCGGGCCATAAGAGCAGAGCCCATCAGCCATTCCGCTTCCGTCGGTTCATCCAATTTTTTGTCGGCCATTATAAAATTGTCCAGTATCTTTTTGAAGAAAGAGATACGGCCCAAAAAACTTCGCCTGCAGAGTACTATCAACGGAGTGTAATATCTAAAGCAGGAATTTTGGATAGAACCGTCAAAATTCAAAAGCCGCGGCCCGACAAGACCCGTATCAGCGCTGGCCATCAGATATGAAGCAAGATTTTCTATGGCTCCGGCCATCGGTACGACATCAGGGTTCAGTATCAGAATACAGTCGCCGGAAGAGGCCTTGATCCCCTCGTTCACTCCTTTTGTGTAGCCGATGTTTTCTTTGAATGCCGATAGCTTAACATCCCGGAATTCTTTAACTACATTTCTTGTTTCCGGGCTGGTGGCGATGTCAACAACCAATATCTCATGTTTGAAATCTGCTGACAAGACCCTCTTAAGAGATGAAAGACACAATCTTAAGAGCGGAGGGTTTTTATAATTTATGATAAGTATGGAAGTCATAATTCCGGCTTTTCATTTTATTGCGTCTCGGAATAATTGTTTTATTTGGTCAAAATTATCTCCATTCGGGAGCAATATGTAAGCTCCTTTAGGTCCGGTTGTTTGATAAAGAAGATTGTCGGTGGATAAAACTTTTTTTTTGAACATAGCCGGAGAAGTATTCACTTCCTTTCCGAGTTCTATGATCTCTTTCACATCCCATATATTTATATCTGTTTTTATGTTCTGGCCTATTGTATTGATAATCGACAGGGATTTTATGGGATCAGCTATAAGGTTTAAACTTGCTACCTTATTTTTTATCGCAAATAACACTTGTTGCTGTCTGTACGCTCTGTCGAAGTCGTTAGTTGAGTATCTTGAGCGAACATAATATAAGGAATTCTGTCCGTCAAGATGATTTTCACCGGCCGGCAGTTCAAATGCGTATCCCCACTGGCCTTCTTCTTTGAACGGTTTGGCAAGAGTTATGTCTATACCGCCAAGCTTGTCTATAAGTTTTTCAAAAGAAGAAAAATTAACGATTATTACATTATCTATATATACGCCGGTTATTTGAGAAACCAGTTTTTTTACATAATCAGTTCCTTCTTTTTTATAAAGCCCGTATTCATAAGCGGCATTTATTTTATCTTTTTTTGAACCTATTTTTACGTAAAGATCGCGCGGTATTGATATCAGAGATGATTTTTTAGTTAGCTTATCGTGACTGAAGAGCATAATCGTGTCGGTAAGCAGGGCTCCTGCTTTTGCGGCATCCTCATCATCTTCGCCTCTTATTCCCAGTATAAGGATATCAAGCTGATCCGGTTCTTTTTCCGGCATTATATAGTCGGTGTCTATTTCTGCCGCCTGATTTTGGTTGAATAATAATAAACTGGCGAATCTCCCAAACCATGTTGTTTCAAAACTATCTTCCATATCGGCAACCTTGTTATTTATCTCAAATTCTTTAGTAAAAATGCCGGTATTAAAGAATATATAACCGAGGACGGTAAATCCAAGAATTAAAAAAAACCGACGCTTTTTTT
>JBBTTJ010000030.1:0-2552 GCA_038064315.1 Patescibacteria group bacterium
TTATATCAAAAATTTTCAGGCTATCAATTATGTAATTCTTATCCAATACGCCATTTTCGTCAGCAACTTGATATAGCTGTAATAAATAATCAGTAGAAGGAACACCAAAAATTACATAATTTGTTTCAGCGTGTGTTGAAAGTGGAAGTTTTCCATTAATAGGCGGATTAACTGCAGTAGCCCCATCATTGTCTCTTGAAACGTTATGTATTATTTGATCAGAACCTAGCTCAATAAAATATGGATCGTGAGTAGTTATAACTACTCGAATATTATCTTTTGCTATCTTAAATAGTGCTTCATATAAACTACGCTTCAATTTAGGATGTAAGTATATTTCTGGTTCCTCAAATAAAATAAGTAATTTATCCTTGCTTTTTATACCTCCATAAAATTGAAGGAGGGTTGAGATTATAATTCTTTTAGTACCCGATCCTATATTTTCTAGTGAGACTTCCACATCTTCATCACCATGCGAGTCTACAATTACTGAACTTATTATGTTCTTGATTATTAATTCTTCTTTAAATTTATCTTCATCGATTTTTAATTTCAGTCTCTTGTTTTTAATATTCAATGCATTTAAAGAATCATTTACATAATTTACCAATTCCAACTTAGTTCCTCCTTGATCGAAAGAGTCGATTAAGCCCCTTAGACTTACTACGTTCATTTCTAATAATGGCTTTAAAATTTTAAATAGGATCTGGAAAAAAGGACTTTTTGTAGCAGAAGTTTTAAATACATCGCTTTTATCTGGGCTTACGTCTTCGGCAGGTATGTATATAATTTCGTCTTTCTTATATTCAGCAAGAATATTCTCATTTTCTTGTAGAGCCACCAAAATGTTGCTTTTACCAGAATTATTCTCTCCAGCAAAAATAGTGTAATTGCCCAACTTAAATTTGAGTTCTTTAGTTATGCTATTCCCTTGTGGGGATATGGTGATATCCATAAAATATAATGATATACTAAATCCGCACTCAGCCAAACAGAAGGTCTTTTTAAATGGCCGCCTCGGACAATCGAGATCTTCTTGGTTGAGTGCACCGGGGCGGCCATTTAAGTTTATGAAATATTTTTTATACGCTAGAAAAAGTACGGATGTCGAAGACAAGCAAGTGCTTTCTATTGAAGCGCAGCTTTCAGAATTGAGAGCGTTGGCTAAAAATCAGGAACTTGAAATTGTAGAGGAGTTTATAGAAAAGCGAAGTGCGAAACTTCCCGGCAGACCAGTCTTTGAAGAAATGCTCCGCCGGATTGAAAAGGGTGAAGTGCAAGGAATTATCTGTTGGAAAGTAGATCGCCTCTCTCGTAATCCGGTAGATAGCGGAAGAATTAGTTGGATGCTTCAGCAGGAGAAAATCCTGAAAGTTGTCACTCACGACAGGGTTTATCTCCCGCAAGACAATGTGCTTATTATGTCTGTAGAGTTCGGAATGGCTAATCAATACATTAGAGATTTAAGTGTAAATACAAAGCGAGGTTTGAGAGCCAAAGCTCGGCAAGGCATTTATCCTAGCGTCGCTCCTCTAGGTTATCTAAATGACGTAAGAAGCAAGACTATAGTTATAGACAGGAAAAGAGGACCGATAGTCCGGAAAGCATTTGAATTGTATTCACAAGGCAATTATCGTTTAGAAGATATAGCCAACTTTCTTTTCAAGAATGGGATTAAAAGCAGACTAATCAAAAGACCAGACGCTACCGGAGGCAAGCCGTTAAAGCGAGATCAGATTAAGTGGATGCTAGAGAATCAATTCTACTTCGGACACTTTTATTATAGTGGCGAAGTCTATGTCGGCACGCACAAACCTTTAATTACCAAGAAGCTTTTTGATTGCGTGCAGGAAGTCTTGAAACAACGGGGCAAGAAAAAGAAGGTCAATACCAATCCCGCCGCTTTCTGCGGACTTATCTCCTGTGGAGAATGCGGCTGTTCTATTACAGCCGAGAGACAGAAAGGACACATCTACTATCACTGTACGAAAAAGAAAGTTAGGTGTTTCCAACCCTATATCAGAGAGGAACTACTTGATGCTCAACTTTCGGCAATACTATCGGAGTTAGTATTGCCGAGTGAGTGGGCGGCGGAGCTTAATAAGATGCTCGATAAAGACGAGGTAGAAATCACTCATTCCGCGGCGGCGTCTGTCCAAGCTCTGCGGGCAGATATTGGAGAGTTGAACGGGAAGATTGCCCGCATTACAGACCTCTTTGTGGAGCAGGACATTGAGCGTGAGGAGTACCTCAATAGAAAGCGCGCTTTAATGTCTCAAAAGAGGTCTTTAGAGGAACAAGTCCTCTTACTTGAACGAGACGCCGCCAGGTGGCTCGAACCGATGCGAGAATGGCTAATTGTGGCTTCTGGCCTTGCCGAAGCCGCCCAATCGAACGACCTCCCCTCCAGAAAATCACTCCTCCAGAAAATCTTTGGCTCGAACCTCACACTCCACTCGCGCGAAGCGCGCGGTATGCCGGAAAATCCTTGGTTTTTTATCCGCCAAGCCAAGTCCAACCTGCCGGAATCCGATCCGTTCCTATGTATGGTG
>JBBTTJ010000031.1:0-6538 GCA_038064315.1 Patescibacteria group bacterium
GGGAGAAAGTTGAAGAAAAGTTCCAGGTCGGTCAAAAGATTAAAAGCAAGATCATCAAGATCAAAAGCAGTGGCGCGTTTGTGGAAATGACGGAAGGCATTATCGGCTTTCTGCCCGCGGCTGAATTGGAAGTAACAGCTGAAGCAGGTAAACCGGCCCGAGCGACTGACGCCATTCAGTCCGGCGAAGAATACAATTTTGCCATAGTAAGCATAGATGCCAAAGACCACAAAATAGTTCTCACTCTTGACCAAGGATAAATAATACTGTACAGTCAGAAAAGTCCAGTTCCTTAAACCATTAGTTAGAAGGAGGTAAGTAAGAATGACTACTATAACGACCCTCGGACTGTCGGTTCCGCTAGTTGTTTTTAAGTTTTTAATGAAGAGTCACCTAGTACCTGATTTCATTCCGCGGTTGCCTTTAAACCGAGATGTCCCGACATTTAAAGGCAAAGAAGTTATGGCATCAACGCCAGATGTGTGGCTTGCCGATCTGAGAATTGGTCTCTATAATGCTGATTCTGATTATCTCTTCGTCGGCGCGAGAGCCAACACAAGAGGAGATGGCAGAAGTGATGTGAGATTTACGTTCTGCCACAAACAGCATTTAAATGATACTCCCTCTCACCCGGCGTTTGTTTCTGGACGGATGGAATTTATAACATTTTTCTTTGACATAACTTGGAGAAATATCTGGTCTGTTCAGGCATACCTGAACCCATATTTTATAAATGACACCACAAACAAAGATAGCGTATTTCTGTTTAATTGCTCCGGTCGTCAGGAGATCGTAAAAAGTGATGGAAGTGATGTTCTTGTGCATGGGGTTCCCTTGCTTAGCAAGGTGAACCAGTTGAATCTTGTTGGTAAAGAGGTCTTACTACTTCATAATAAATAATTCGTTAGCCCCGCAACTTTGCGGGGCTTGCTTTTATGGGGTTGACAAAATATTCCCTATGAGTATAATAAGCACAGAACATTTAGAAGGGCCACTTTAACATAACCCATAGAATTGCCCTATAAATAAGGGCGAAAGGAGCCAGTTATGGCAAAAAAGAGTGAGAAAGTGAGAAATCTAACGGCTGAAGAGGCCGCCGTCCCAGTTCTGCAAGAGTCTATGCCAGAGGCGGAGCGAAAAGAACTGTCCGCTGTCGGCTCAGCCGAGAGCGTAGACAAGAAAGATGGCGAGGATGGCGAGAGCGGGAAGGCGGACAACCGCCTACCGTACTTTCTGCGAACCAGAGAAGGTCAGGAAGCATTTCTGACTCTCGGGAAGAGTATCCCGGCCTTTTTATGGGTAGCTCGCGCGCGGGCAGTAGGCCACTCCTTAACGGCCGATGAGGTACGCGAGGTCATCGCGTACGATGGCCCCGAGACGGTTACCTGTGCCGCTCCCAGTGGTCAGTGTGCGTATCGGTTCCAACCGATACGGATGGCATATGTCAATCCAGATAACGGGTCTCTGCAGACAGATGGGCGGTTAGTCTCCGAGACTAACCCAACCGGCATCTCGTACCGCGGTGCCTACTTGGTCGTCCCAAAAGACCCCGGTAATAAATACTCGGGGAAAAAGGTTATCGGGCCGCTGTGCCAGCATGATCAACATTCGCTGATGACATCCTATAGGGACGCCGGTTGGCATGTTAGATTGTTCGGCAGATGTGAAGCCGAGGCGTTTGTCGCATCGGAGAACGCCCGGCAGGAAAAGGAGCATAGGGCGTATTTGGATAATAAAAACGCAAATGCTCAAGCAGTTGGCCTCCTTACAAGGGATGGTCAACGCGTAGAGAGGGGGGGCGGAAGATTACGCAACAACCCCCACAGCATGGGGGATAAGTTTCGGCTGGGGGATATAATCGTATCTCCCCAAAAGTAATCGTCCCAACCCGGAAGAAAAGTGGGAGAACACCGTCCTCTCTGCTTTCCTTCCGGGTTTCAATTTTATTTGAACAAGAATTCATTTGAGAATTCGCTAATGGCCGCTTAAAAACCGAGGGTAGTTATTAGTGAGTTCTTATACAATCAAGAAAAAAGTGGATAAACGACATTGAATGTCGTTTATCCACAGGTAGAAAGGAAAGGAGAAAGAATGCAGAATAAGGAAAGCTGGTACCGCCAGCTTGGCGAATACAGAATGGTAAACGGGGATAAAATCAAAGGCGTCATTGGCGCCACTATGCATTTAATCCGCATTTGCGGAAAAAATATTGTTATTGATTGCGGTGTGGGTTTTAATAGAAACGGAGAAAATCAAAACCAATTTGTGCCCGACGGCAATTGGCTTCTTGATAAATATATTGACTTAATTATTATTACTCACAAGCATCTTGACCACTGCGGCGCTATTCCCCGTTTAGTATGGCATCATCCCGAAGCCCTAGTTATGATGTCGGACAAATGTTTTGAAGGTAGTGAGATCTCTTTGGAGGACTCGCTGAAAATCTGGAAAAGCGACGCTATAAGTTTAAGACGAGAAGAACTTATAGTTCCAAGACCGATATTCACGGAGGAAATGCTGGATGCGTTTTATAATAATGCTAATTTAAAGAGATTTAGTCCGCCCTACTGTATTAATAAGGGGGATTATCTCCGAAAAGACCAGTGGCTGGGATGGAAAGTAGGATTTTATAACTCCGGCCATGATGTCGGAGCGGTATCGGTATATATAATTGGTCCTGACTGCAGGCCATTCTATCTGACTGGTGATATCGCCAGCCATGATCAAGAAAACAGTCATGGAGTGCTTCTGCCGCCTGCTGATTTTTTGGGTGACTTTTTTGATCATCCCGGACTGACAATGATAACAGAAGCAACCAATGGTGCCCGCCGGATGGAACAGCCGCGGGAGAAATTGAATGAGGAAATGGATAATTTGCTCAAATTGGTTAAGGCACGAGGCGGCATCGCTTTGTTTCTGGTGTTTGCCGGAACTAAAGCCGGCAACATGTTGGTCAAGTTGAATAATCTTGGCTATAAAGTCGTTGTTGACGGACTTGCCCGCCGACATATCAGAGTTGAAGTCCCGGACATTGAACAGCGCATAAAAAATGGCCGAGTTGTTCTCGTTGAAGAAAATAATAATGAGCTTGCTTTTAAACAGCGAGAGGCATACGCCGCCGGTTTCCACGGCTTTGTGCCCATAATCGCTCCTTCAGCAACTCTTGATCACGGATTCGCCGCTTCGTTTTACGCACCGAGAATCTTACCAGACGAAAAAAATGTGGCGATATTCCCCGGCCATATTTTTGATGATTCAAAGGCCCAGCAATTGTTTAATATCAAGTGCGGACAGGCAATAAATATAAACCAGTGGTTCAACGGGAATATTAAGTCAATTCGGGTAAATGTAAGGTGCAATGTTAAATATTTTGGCTATTCGTCCCATGATTATCAAGATGGACTGGTTGAGAGGTCCCGGCTCGTAAAGCCGGAAACTCTGATAGTTCACCACTGCCCCGGCGAAGAGTCATTTAATGACCTTGCCGACCGAATAAAGGGTTTGCCCGAACCGCCCACTATCAAGTGGGGTCTGAACGGCAAGACAATAAATATATAATACATTTTGACAAATTAGCTCAAACGGCCCCAACCAAAAGACGGGGCCTTTAAATTAATCTTTATTTTGGAAATATAAAACACAATTGACTAAAGCCAAACACTATGCAATAATATAACCAGAGAAAGGAGGCTATCAATGAAGCCTAAATCAATTAACTGGGAAGGACTGCCGTCCTCTCCGACTTCTTTCTGTATATTTACAATAAGAGATTCGGCTTTCTCGCCGGACTTAATGATTCTTTTGGTTTATAACCGCGCTGAAAAAAATAAAGAAAGAATTGGCAAACCACCCGGATATGGAATGCCTGGCGGCGGGCTTAATCCGGAATGGCTTGAAAGCCCGGAAGGCGCCGCAATTAGAGAAGGGCGCAACGAAAGCGGCGTAAAGGTTACAAAAGTTCGTTTTATACCGATGCAAGGTAAAAAAAATAAGGCCTTGATATTTAATAAAAAAACCGGCGAGTTTATTCGCTCTATATACTACTCTGACAGTCGGCAGACGAGCTTAAATATTACGCCGGAGGAGATGGTTGTTCTAAATCCTCTTAATTATTATGTTGCCGATGTTGACTGGTTTAATTCAAGAACCAGAGAATTTCTTCTTGATTTTAAGAACAAGCTGGTTTCCGACGGTTTCTGTAATGAAGAAGATATCGCTTGCCAGGGAATCAGTATAAATACTCTTACGCGAGACATTCTTCTTGCTCTGAACATTCATAGAGAGGAGGTGGATGAAATCGGCGGATTCGCTTTTCTTCCAGTAACTTTACTCCGTCAAATGTGGGAGAAAAAATGGTTCTTCCTAAACCCGGAGGAGGACAGGGAAAATAAGTCAGAGCCGACTTCATACATATATAAAAGCCATGTTGAGAGAATTTTACAATCCCTCGACATCATGGGCGTTGCCTAACCCGTTTTTAAAAGGGGCGCGCAACGCCCCTTACATTTTTTAATACTGATCTGATAGAGTATAATTAGTTTAAAACAATTATGAAAATTATATTTAAATACATCCTTATCGTTTTTGCCTCGCTGTTAATACTGGCGGCTTTGATATCTTTGCTGGACTCACAAGAAAAGACGGCTATTCCCCTCTCGGAAGTTGTTACAAAGATAAATAAAGGAGAGGTAAAAAGCATAACGATAAAAGAAGACCTGCTTGAAATAAAGCTCGTCAGCGGCGAATTGTTAGAAACAAAAAAAGAAACCTCTGTTTCCGCTTTTGAGACCCTTACAAATCTTGGCGCCGATAATAGCAAGCTGTCAGCGATAGAAGTAGAGGTTAAAGATGCCAGCGGACTTGTGGTAGTACTGTCTTCAGTATTACCAGTCGTTCTGCCTTTCCTGTTTATTCTTATCATTTTCTGGTTTATGTTCAACCAAGCCCAGAAAGGTTCAATGCAAGCGTTTTCTTTCGGAAAATCAAGAGCCCGGCTCGCAAACTTAACCGGAAAGAAAAAAGTCATGTTCAAGGATGTAGCCGGTCTTATTGAAGCCAAGGAAGAGATATCGGAAGTTGTTGAATTCTTAAAAGACCCCAAAAAATTCCATGATCTTGGCGCAAGAATACCGAGAGGTATTATGCTTATCGGTTCCCCTGGAACCGGCAAAACCCTGCTTGCTAAAGCCGTCGCCAATGAAGCCAATGTCCCCTTCTATTTCGTCTCCGGTTCAGAGTTCGTAGAAATGTTTGTGGGCGTCGGAGCAAATCGTGTCCGTGATACCTTTGAACTCGCGAAAAAAACATCCCCTTCAATAATATTCATAGACGAAATAGACGCTGTCGGCCGCCACAGAGGCGCCGGTCTCGGCGGCGGGCATGACGAAAGAGAACAGACCTTAAATCAGATATTGGTTGAAATGGACGGCTTTGATACTAATGATGCCATCATTGTAATGGCCGCAACAAACCGGCCCGACATACTGGATCCGGCTCTTTTAAGGCCGGGGCGTTTTGACAGAAGAGTTGTTCTTGACGAACCATCAATGAGCGACAGAGAAGCAATACTTAAGATTCACGCTCTTGAAAAACCCCTCGCAAAAGAAGTTAATTTAAAAGTGGTCGCCGAAAGAACTTCCGGATTCTCCGGAGCTGATTTGGCAAATCTGGTCAATGAATCGGCTATACTTGCCGCCAGAAAAAATCAAAACCAGATCAAACAAGAGGACTTTTTTCAGTCAATAGAAAAAGTAATTCTTGGTCCGGAAAGGCGCAGTCACGCGTTTTCAAAAAAAGAGAAAGAAATAACCGCTTACCATGAAGCGGGGCATGCTTTGGTTTCCGTATCGGTTCCCCATTCCGATCCGGTACATAAAGTATCCATAGTGTCTCGCGGAAAAGCAGGCGGATACACATTAAAACTTCCCAGCGAAGACAAGCACTTGAGATCAAGATCGGAATTTGAGTCAGAATTGGCCGTGCTTCTCGGCGGTTACGCGGCGGAAAAAACTATATTTAAAGACATAACCACCGGAGCGAGCAACGATTTGAAAGTAGCTTCAGAGCTGGCAAGACGTATGGTGACCCAGTTCGGAATGTCAGAAAAACTGGGACCGGTAACTTTCGGCGAAAAGGATGAGATGGTATTCCTGGGCAAAGAATTGGGCAACTCAAAAAATTATTCAGAAACAATCGCCTTTCAGATAGACACGGAAGTCAAAAAACTGCTCTCAAAAGGCCTGATGACGGCCAGGAAAGTGCTCGCTCAAAAAATAGACACTCTCCACAAGATCGCCAAAGAGCTCACAACCAAAGAAACTCTTGAACAAAAAGAATTCTACGCGCTTATCTCCTAAAAATTTAATTGACTGAAGTTAAAAAAAATCGTAAAATTCTATGAGATTTTGGGCGTGTAGCTCAGTGGTAGAGCATGTCACTTATAATGACAGGGTCGCAGGTCCGATCCCTGCCACGCCCACATAGGGGCGGTTAGCTCAGCTGGTTAGAGCGTCTCGTTTACACCGAGAAGGCCGAGGGT
>JBBTTJ010000032.1:0-11397 GCA_038064315.1 Patescibacteria group bacterium
GAGCTTGTAACGGGTAAACCCGTTCTCGGAAAGATACTTCGCCACTTCTTCATCCCAGTACCGGTAGTCAACCGGCGAGAGACTGTCGAACTGGTCGCGTGTTTTCATTCTGTTTTCCTCCATTTGTGTAATTGTAAAAGGACACTTTTCTAAGGTTATACTATAAGTTTATTGCCATAAAGCAACTAAAGAGGGAGGGTAAAGACGACTTAGCGTGAAGTTAAAAAATGACGCTGAACTTTGCCTCCACACCAGCCTTCAAAAAACACGATATATATTATAGAACTCATATTTTTATGTCCAGTATTTATAAACCTAAAACCGCTGAAAGGCGGTTTTAGATTCTTGAATACGGCGCTCAGCAGGTATATCTTGGTGGAATAGCAAGTTAGTTATTTATCGGCAGAGCTGCGGGGTGCAGCCAAATCTCGGTAACCGGGACACACCTCGGTCACCTCGATACTTCCAACCTTGGCTGCGGGCATTGACCGACATTAGAAATTATCTTATCGGAAGTATTGGGATATAAAAATAAGAATATTATATCTCTATAAAAAGCAAAGAGCCAGCAGGAGCTGAGCTCTAAGCTGGCGTACGGTGGAACTATGCTACAACAAGATCTTCTAGGGGACTTGGGGAAGCCAACATGCAATCTTCGTTGCCATGCTGTCCCCTACCTTTGATAAAAATTCTTTGACCGACCTTTATATTACCGAGGTTTTTCTCGGTAAACCACGGCTCCCCAATGATCAAGGAAACTATTGAATCGAAACTATTGAATCTTCAAATGATAGATCAACATATCTCTTTCCAAACGTGACAGACTTCACGATCATTGCCCGATATAGATTCATGGTATCAGCCCTCCCTTAATGCTTTGGATCTTGGATATAAAAATAATACCATAATAAATGGCATTATGTCAATGGCTGGCCAAATCGAGCTCGAACCCATAACCGATCAAGCCCTGTAAAGGTTTCTTTAACTATCCATATCTTATCACAAACGACTGGTCTCGAGCGAGCTAAAAAGTGACAAAGGTGACACAGGATCGACTGTCACTATTTACCAATCAGTTATTCCAGATTTTATATAGACTCCAGGTGCTTAAAAATATTGACCATAGCAAGAGTATCCATCTTACAATATTCTAAAAGTCCTTCTTTTATGACCAACTTTTCAGATTCAGATATATCATCAAAAATCATTTTACCCCATTTTTCCATAGCTTCTGTTCCGCCTTGAATTGAAAGATTTTTGTAGGAAAATTCTGGCAATAAAACGGGCAATACATTTTTTATTGATGTCTTGCCTTTAAAATCATAATGTATATAGTCATTTTTAAAAATCGCCTCCAGATCTAGGGTTCTCTGATTAATGTTGGTCAAAAAATCGATATGCTCCGGATAAATTTGAGCTATCTCTTTATTCCGAGTATTTTCAAATGACGCATGCCAGGAAATAATTGTTCCCGTAGGCTCAATAATTTTCTGCATAAAGCCAATGAGGCCAGTAGTCGAGTTTTTGATATCGTCGGCGAGATATTCAAAATGTTCCAAGGTTTTATCTGGTTTTAGTACATGAATAGAAACCTGAAATGGTATATGTTGGTGCGGTGAAAAACCATCTAATACCGGGATTGCTGATGAGTATGTTTCATAATCAATAAAATACAGTGGATATTCTAGCTTGTTTAAAATATCTTTAATATTTTTTGAATCGGTTTGAATTTCTTTTCTCTGTATTAGAGATACTTGATTTCTTTGTATATCAGTAAGTTCGAAACTCTCAGATACATCAGCTATATCATAAACACCGGAATCAATTAAGGTTTTTAACTTATTGCTATTAATTCTTGATATATCATGTACGGAATACTCTGGTATGCGAGGATTAAACACACTAAAACAAGAGCAGTGATTACCCCTAGTTAAATAAAGACATGGGCAAGAATCCATTTTAATTTCATCTTGCTCCAGTAAAGCTAATGCCCCTTCTATTTCTGAAGAGGTTGCCTCCTTAGCTCTTTTAACATCTTCTGATACATTCTCCTTAATAAAAAGTTTGGCTACATCTATTTCACCATCTTTTTTATATTCTTTATTTAAGTGAATTATGAAGGTATTTGCTATTGGTACTCCGCATTTTTCTATAACTGATGCTTGGAAAGTAGCATCTTTAATATGATTATGCTCCCTATCAGTTTTTATACTTGTTGAAGACTTTACCTCATATATATTCCAAGAGGCCAAATTTTCATCATATTCAAGAATATCCGCTTTCGCTAAAAGATTTTCATTCGCAATAAATGTTGCTTGAAAAATAGGAGATTTCTTCTGATCAACAAGTTTTTGAGTTTCTATTGCCAAATCCTTAATATTCCCATCGAGTAATATGCCTCCTGGAAATAGTTTCCGGGCCACAAGCTCTACTTCATAACCCGCATCCATATTCTTTTGCTGAAAATCTGTTATCACTGGTGCTATATATAGATCTGATCTTTTTTTCTTAAGCCAAAGAGACTTAGGACACTTGAGATAATCTATAAAATCTGATTTTGATAATATTGTTGCCATATTTAAAATTTAATTCTGTATCCAGCCATTAGTTTCACGTTTACCCCTAGCGATTCGACCAACAACGGCCTTGTCTTGGACAGAATAGAATAAGCCCAAGTGACGTATTTTAAAACCCATAAAAGTACGCATTTCCATAGTTACAGCTAAGTGTTGTCCATCTTGAGAAAGACATGTTTGCTTGACTCTACAATTTTTATTTCCAAGAATACGAGAAGCATCAGCCTCTATTAAAGACCAAATTTCTGGCTTATCAGCTTTTCTACTAACACCGCCAAGAAGATTTACTAACGGCTCTAGACGAATATTACTAGTCATAAATCTAAAATGCGACGGAACACCAGTTAGATCACAAGTTCTTAGGTCGTCGGGATGGCATTGCTGGCCACTCCACAAGCATATTTTAGCTTCAACGGGTGCGCAAAATTTTCCATCAACAGAATGTATAGCTTCTTCTTCGAGAAGATATGCTCCGGAAATGCTACTAGATATGAAAAATTTTTTTAAAGCTTTCTTACCCGTTACAGCACTTTTTCCAAGTTCAGATGGTAATACATTTTTTCCAGAGATTGAACACTTTTCTAACAAGCCGGGAACAACTAGCTTACCGGTCATTTCGCATTTTTCAGCTTCAGAATGCAGTAATGGTTTATTTGTTTCTGCGCAAAACACAAATTCTTGCCTATGAGCTGTTTTACCCGATACAGACGATCTCTCAACTTCATCATTTAGAATAACTTTGCCATTATAGCTAGACACTGTTGTGTATTTTGGAAGAGCCGTTCTCCCGCTCACATCAGAACGAGTTAATAAATAAGATAATGCTCTAAGTCCGCTCATTTCACATTTACCTAAACATTCTTCAGGAACAATCTTATTAGTTTCAGAACATGCGACCATTTTTGGTGGGATAATCTCATTCTTGCTCGGAGTAATTAATAGATCACTGGTATAAATCTCTGGCCCAAGATTATAAGATACCTTATTTTTTAATCGTCGATACATATTTCCCCTAAGACCTACGAGAGTAAATTCGAGTCTAGGAGTAAAATCATCTTCAATCTTCTTCAATTTCCTTGGGTCATCTCCAGCAGCCTTTAGTTCGTATTTTAAGCGCTCTAAATAAAATCGACAGAATTCTTCAATGCCAGGATCAGATTGCGCTTTTTTTATTATATGACTATCAACAATTCCTATTAATGAAGGATCATTTATCTGAGCAAGCTTAAAATTGGTTTTATTATCTACGTTATGGTGATCATCCTCTGAACACCTTACTTCAACCAACCTTTCATAACTATCATGAGCTACGGTCGCACGTACTTTAACTAAAGCTGTTCCGTTAAAACAATGTTCTTTTTCTTTAATCTCCGTCCGATTAAAAATACCCCCAAAAGAGTCTACCCACTCCAAAGATGCCTTACTGGCAATATCATTAGAATCTTTATCAATATCTTCAACGTAATGCAGACCCTTACTTACAGTTCGGCTAACCAGTCTTTCAAAATCAGGATTGCCAGGTGTATAAAAAGTATTAATATTGGATGTCTTATTTGTTGGGAAGTTTTTAAGCGCTGCCGTAGCAAAACCCTGAGCATCCATACTCTTAATTGATTCCGGCAATCGAGGACTTCGAGGTCCAGTATTGTATCTGTCCATTGAACCCAACATGTCGTCTATGTTTTTCCCTTCTTTTTCAAGTTGTATTTTTGCATCTGAGATACTTTGTGCTGCCTTACGAGTTGCTTCTTCAACATTATTCCCGGCCATAGATTTTAAAACTAGATCTACTATTTTATCCTCAAAACCAGAAGATCCTTCATCATCTCCTTCGTCCATACCAGATGCCTGAAGCAATGCCTCAATATCTCCTATGGCATGTGCCGCCATTTGTAGCTTTTCAATTAACCTGCCCACTATATAGTCTTCGAAGGTACCCTTTAAAACAATATTAAATATACAGACCTTATCATGATTTGATGCTAATCGTTGTATACGGCCAATTCTTTGTTCAACAATCATCGGGTTCCAAGGAAGGTCAAAATTAACAAGGACATTTGCTACTTGAAGATTAATACCCTCGGATCCGGCTTCTGTCGATATTATTACATGTATGTCTGGTTTTTCCTTTCTGAAACCCGCTAACGTATCTTTGTTTTTTGAACCCGAGTCGCCATTAATTAGACCACATTTTATTCCTTCTTTTTTTAGGCGATTATGTATTGAAGTCTGAGTCTCCCTTCTTGTAGTAAATATTAGAACACGCCAATTTACCGGATTTTCTTTTTTTAAATTTTTAACCAACATGCCCAAACCTTCCAATTTGGCAGTCGTTGAGATTCGGTCAACTACTCCCTGGACATCTTTATATAGTTGGACAGGTGCTGTTTTTCTCTCCGCCATTCCTCTCAATTGGACAACAAGGGCTTCTGGGCTACTTACAAGAGCTTTTAGTATTCCGATCTGAGTAAGGCGATTTAGGTCTTGAATGTGTTTAGCAACAATGTTAATTAGCTCTATTTCCTCTTTACTGGGATTTACCTCGTGTAATTGAACTACTCTTTTCGGAAAATGTAATTTAGCATCTCCGCGCCTAACTCGAGACATATAGCCATAAACAATATTCCTGAATTCATCCTTCATTTTGGGGATTAATCTTCTTGCCTCTGTTCTACTGTCAGCAATAAATCTACGAGCAAACATGTCCTCATCTCCAAATGGATTTTCATGTCCCCTAGCCACTGTCAAAAGATCTACAAGTGAGTACAAGTCCCAGAGACGATTTTGGATCGGTGTTGCTGTAAGCATTAATACGTATTTAAACCTTCGCTCTGCTAATGCTCTACGGAAACAGCGAGCTACTTGGGGCGGCTGTTTAACGCCATAAAGATTTCTGAGTTTATGTGCCTCATCTAAAATAAGCATATCAAAGCCAGAATTTGTAATCTTATCCAGATATAAACGCGCCGAATGGTATGTCGTAATTATCGCTCCCTTTCCTTTTGGCGGTTCGGCCTTAATTAAATCTCTTCCAGTTATTTTTACCGAAGAAATGCCGAATTTAGTGTCCAATTCTTCCTGCCACTGATCCAATAAAATTTTAGGACATACAATCAGAATTTTAGATAACCTTCTCCGCGAAATAAGCTCACTGGCAACTAATCCTGCACTTATAGTTTTACCCAAACCAACATCATCAGCTAGTAGAGTAACCGGCAAACGCCTACAAAAAGTGATCAAATTGGTAACCTGGTGATTATATGGTTCTAGACCTCTTTCACTCCACTTGTACTCAGATTTAAGATCATCCCTGTTTTCTATTACAATTGGATCGATTAAATCCCATTCTAATCCGGCCCTGTAAAGGTTATAGGCATCTAAATCATCGGTAAAATGGAGGGGTTTAGTTCTTATTGAGTTTTTATTTTCTGTATACATGGAATAATCTGGCCTAAATATTATACTATATTTTTAGACACTTGTAAATATATTGTCCGAAAAGTGCGCAAGTGAAATCTAACCATAGGACTTTCGAGTTTTTCGGTAACTTTAATTTTTGATTTCAGTTTTCATATTAATGTGTAAGGTGAGCTCTTAAGTTTATGAAGAATTGCATATATTTACGATCCCTGACTTGTTGTTGTTGTATTCTCATAACCCTATATGCCTTTCGATAAGATGTATTCTCTCCTTTAATGCTCTTTTTTGAGCGATGCTCTCGGTGGCGGTAGCCTAATTCAGGAAGTGTTAATGATTTAATTTGACGTGCTGGCATAGAAATTTAAAATTTAACTATTCATATGACTAGCGAGCCATTGACGCGCTTCGGGACCTAAGTATCCGGCATAATCAGATGTAACTCTTACAACAAATAATTCATCATTGGAATCAACATGCGGTAAAAGTATGTTTTTAATTTGTGCCGGAGATAGATCTGTCTTTACAAGCCAAACAGAAGTAAGTGAATGCCACCATGTTCCTGAAATATTTTTAATGGCTTGGAAAAGCGGCATATAATTCTTGCTGGACTTATTTAAATCGTAAGTTACAAGGATAATCATATAGATTGTTAAAAGGTTACTTATTTTTGATAAATACGGCCTGGCCATCGACCAAAAAACCAGTTTTTGTACTATCTGCCTCCAGTATAAGAGGAGGGACCGAAGTACAACCGAAATTCGAAGCGAAGTTCGGTTCCTAGTATCAAAAAACGGCTTAGTTAAGCCGTTTTTTGACCATCTATGGTTCTGGGCTATATATCTTTAGCACACCTAAACCCACTCGCGACATCCGTATTAGAGCCAGAATCATAACCTCTGGTAGCCGTTCTCATATCGGCTCTTGATGTGTAGTAGCTGCCGCCCCTGTATAGCTTACTATCGCTGTGCTGATATTCTGGGTGATTATATTTATCGTTTCCAGGATATGGGCCAAAGTCACCGTCAATCCACTCAAATACATTGCCAGCCATATTTAACACTCCATATGGACTTATATCTTCAGTTGCTCCCACTGGGGCTGTATAAAGGAAGCCGTCGCTAGCATCGGTTCCGGGCTCACCGCCAGTACCATGATTTGATTTATTTGGATCCCAATTGGAACCCCAAGGCCATATTCTGCCGTCAGTTCCTCTGGCTGCTTTTTCCCATTCGCTTTCTAAAGGCAGTCTTTTACCTGCCCATTTACAAAATGCATAAGCATCATCCCAGGTAACTCCTACAACCGGTTGAAGCGGACCGTTTAAATTAACATCGTTTTTGTATCTAGCATCTCTGTCAGGATATTTAGTTGCTTGAATAAAAAGATTGTAGTCGGCATTTGATACTTCTTTCCTATCTATCAAAAACGCATCTACATAAACACTATGTTGCGAATACTCAATATAATATTCATCTATAACACAGTAGTTACCCTCCTTATCTACACACAGATCAAAAGCTTGCTGAATTTCGTCTTCGGTACTGCCCATCAAAAATTCTCCCGCCGGGATTTCAACCATATCATTTGTTATTTTGCCAACATTATTTTTAGTCTTATTGAAAATAAAATACCCAACAATGCCTAAACCAAGCAATATAATTACTATAATTATGGGAATAATAAATTTTTTCCTATTATCGTTATCGGATGTGGCAGTAGAAGGAATGTCTTTATTTTCAACTAACTTTTCTGATTGTTCAATTTCTCCATTAATTGAATAAGATCCCTCGCCATAATCAATAAATTCTGCATTTAGAGTTGTTTGGATTTTATTTTTTAAACTCCTAAAGTATGCATCTGAAAAGTCTTTGAATCTGTCTAGATAGTCGCCTATATCAGTTACAGTTGCCCTATTGTTGGGCTGCTGACAAAGAAACTCAAGAAAACGAAAAGCATCGCCCACAAGACGAACCTCGTCTCCGTATCGGTTATATGCTTTCTTGCCGTCACTATTGAGAGTAAATGATTGATGACGATAAACCATAATTCTTCAATGTTACAATATTTTTATTTATCTATAAAGCCGCTTTATAATGTCTTAAACCCCCAATTATTTTCCCATTTTTCAGGAGTTGGGGTTTTTATGTAGTCGTATTTGACCCAGGGATAGCCGATACGGAACAGCCAAATGAGGCACATAGGTCACCTCGACTTGTGGTGAGCTTGTCGTACCATACTTCCAACCTTGGCACTTCGCGCTGCTGGCTTCAGAACAATGCCCTTCGGCTTACTGCCTCAGGACAAAATTGCCTTCGCAATTTTGCTGCCGGGAAGGGACTCATTTCGACTCATTGCATTCGCTCAATGCAAGCCGTCCCTACAATAAATCGTCAAACTAACTGCAAGCTATTTATTAAAGCAGTCTTTTTTACTCGACTCCAACCCTTAATTTCTGATTCACGCTTTGAAGCTAGGCTACGAGTAGGAAATTCTTCAGTATATAAAATTTTTACTACCTTTTTAGCCCGGGTATATGCTCCGCCAACACCAGACTGATGTTCTTTTAATCTGCGCTTCGGGTCGGTAGTAATACCCGTATAAATACTCCCGTCTTCACATTTTGCAAGATATACAAAATACATAAAATACGGAAGAGCACTTCGCGCTACTGCGCTCAGTACCTCCTCGTCGTCACTCGTCGGCTGCCGGGCAGGGACTCGAACCCCGATACCATGGACCAGAACCATGTGTCCTACCATTAGACGACCCGGCAATGAATATCCTCCCGTTGCGGGAGGATATTCATCCCGAGAAACGAGGGATACTATCCTGACAACATACAATAAAAAATGGCGCTTTACAACGCCATCTAACAGCGCGGCTATGACGAAATGGAACCGATATTGAACCTACGCCTTAAGAAATCTCCTTATAGCCACAAAACTTGAAACGACGCCTAAAATTATGCCGACAAAGAAAATCAGGAATAAAAACTGGAATACATTGGCGGTAAAATACGACATCAAACTGACGCCAGATATAAGCGACTCAATTTTGGGGGAAATGAAAAACATGGCCGGATAGAATATTACAGTCGTGATTACCGCGGCAAACGCTCCGTACAATCCTCCCTCAACAAGATACGGAGCTTTTATGTGCCAGTTGGAACCGCCAACCAGACGCATTATCTCTATCTCCTGCCTCTGATTATATATTGTAAGCCGTATGGTATTGAAAGTAACCAATACGGCGATTATTGCCAGCGCCATCGTAAGAATAAAACCCCAATTCTGAATGCCGCCGGAGATATTTTGAAGACGGCCTATCACTTTCTCATTCTCATAAAAATTTATCTTGTCTATAACGCTTCTGAATTTATTGGCTTCAAGAAACTGAACTATTGAAGCGAACTGCGAGGGATCGTCGGCTTTTATGTTCAAAGACGCCTGAAGAGGATTGAAATCAAGTTCTTCCAGCGAATCCTGTATGACGGCGTCGCCAGCGTGTTTTTCTTTGAATTCTTTTAAGGCCTGCTCCGCCGAGACATATTCAACATTTTTGACATTATTAAGGGACTCCAGTTCCGACTTGATTTTAAGAATATCTTCTTCAAATATATCCGATTTGAAATAAGCGCTTATGTCTACTTTTTCCTGGAGATTAACGACTATGCGAGATGACAAAAAATTAACCGCTATAAGACCGGAGAACAGCGTAAGAACCATAACCATAACGCCGGTCGTGCCCAAACTTAAATAGGAATTTCTTTTAAAATTAATCCACCCCACCCTAAGAATTCGCTTAAAATGTTTTTTCATATAACATATTTTCCGTTATCTCCCTGGTCACGGACTATCTTGCCCTTTTCCATCGTTACCACGCGCTTGCCTATCGCATTCACAACTTCCCTGTTGTGCGTGGCAAGTATGACGGTCGTGCCAAGTTCGTTTATCTTCATAAGTAATTTTACCACATCATAAGTATTCACTAAATCCAAATTTCCGGTAGGTTCATCAGCCAGAATTATTCTGGGGCGGTGGATAAGAGCTCTCGCGATTGCAAGGCGCTGTTTTTCTCCGCCGGACATCTGATGAGGAAAGTTGTTCATCTTATCGGACAAGCCGACGATATTAAGAACTTTTGGCACATCATCTTGTATATGCTCCTCGTCAACTCCACAGACCTCAAGAGCAAAGGCGACATTCTCAAACGCATTCTTGTTGGAGAGAAGCTTGAAATCCTGGTATACGGTTCCTATCTTTCTTCTCAAGACCGGTATCTCACTGCTGGAGAGTGTCGCCAGATCAACGCCGTCCAAAATAACTTCGCCTTCCCGCGGATTAATCTCTCTCGTAAGAAGCCGGAGGATGGTTGATTTACCCGCGCCGGAAGGACCCACCAAAGAAACAAATTCTTTCTGCCCTATTTTCAAACTGATTCCTTTTAAGATCATTAAACTGTCGTCATAGGCAGTAGAAACATTTTTCAGTTCAATCATACATTAATTTTATTTTGAATTGACGAATTTGTCGAGGTCGCCGTCAAGGACTTTGTCCGGCTGTGATGATTTCACGCCGGTTCTGTGATCTTTAACCATCTGATACGGGTGCAGAACATAAGAGCGTATCTGACTTCCCCACTCTATTGAAACCCCGGGCTTAAGCTCGTTAATCTGGCTCGCTTTTTCCGATTCCATTCGCAGTATCAGTTTTGAGTAAAGCATTTGCAATGCCTTCTCTTTGTTTTGGGCTTGTGACCTTTCGGACTGGACCGCGACCGAAATTCCCGTCGGAATATGTATAACGCGTACGGCAGTTTCCAGTTTATTCACATTCTGGCCTCCAGGGCCTGAAGAACGGAATGTTTCAAACCTCAAATCACCGGGGTCCAATTTAATCTCGGCGGTAATTATTTCCGGCAGTATTTCCACCATTGCAAAAGAAGTATGGCGGAGTTTCTTGGCCGAGAATGGAGATATCCTTACCAGACGATGCACTCCCGACTCTCCTTTCAGTAAATCGTACGCGTTGTCACCCTTTATTTCCGCAGAAATACTTTTAGTCCCGCCCTGCTCTCCCAAAGAATGATGAAGCGTGACAAAAGACCAGCCCTTTTTGCCGGCGTATCTTTGGTACATTCTCAACAGCATTGAAGCCCAATCCTGTGCGTCAACTCCGCCAGCCCCCGCATAAATATACAAAAGAGTCCTGTTTTTTTCATACTCAAACACTTTATTATTGTAAGGTTTTATGTTAAAATTTTCAAATTATTGCCGGAGTAGCTTAGTGGTAAAGCAATCGATTCGTAATCGATAGACCGTGAGTTCAAATCTCACCTCCGGCTCCATTGCGGGTGTGGTTCAGTGGCAGAACGCGACCTTCCCAAGGTTGAGACGAGGGTC
>JBBTTJ010000033.1:0-2672 GCA_038064315.1 Patescibacteria group bacterium
CGGCAGTTCCAGTTCCTCAAAAAGTATCTCCTCCAGCTCTTCTAATGTTACATCGGTTTCATAATAATCAACACCGGACTGGTCTCCCGCCTTATCTCCCTTACCCTGGCCCTGGCCCTGGCCGCCTTTTTTTCCTATCACATCGCCGGGTTTGGTGTCTCCTTCACCTTGTGCTTGTCCGGTGTCTGGCCCGTTTGAGCCGTATACAAACCGGTATTCCTTGATACCGCGGATGGGCACTTTAATTATCTTGCCTTTCTCTTTACCGATGATGGATTCCTCGGCAAATATTTCGGGGAGTTTCTTTTTGATGGCTTCCCGTATTTTTTGGCGATGCCTCTGTCGATCACGAGAACTGCGATCTGATTCGGACGACTCGCGAGAAGTATCTCTAAAAATTGCTTCGTCTAACATTGTTTTTTCTCCTTTTTTAAAGAATCTACGCGGACTTTAGCATATAAAAAACCGAGGCGCAAGCTCTCGGTTTTGACGAAATTTAATTAAAATTTAAGGCGTTATTCCTTCCAAAGATTATTCGCGGCATACTTAAGTATCACATCCACGCAATACTCGCAGTAGCCGTTATGCAAAAGATTTTTGACCATATCGTCATACTTTTCTTTTTGCTCCGAATCCCTTGTTCTGGCCTTGGTTATGATTCGGGAGATATCCCGCACGGAGGTCATTAATTTTTTTTCAATTGCATCCTTAAGCGGCTCATAACTCTGATAGGTGAGTTTTTGCCCTTTCCGATTTACGGACCAAAGGTAAGAAATCACCTCCTGCCGAAATCCGTCTGCCGCAGAGCCGATTATGGCGATCTGCTCTTCAATGGATTTAAGAAACTCCCCGTCCGGCTGGAGCTCTTCTTTTGTATTCTTATCTTTAACTTTCGTTTTATTTACATATGCTTCAACATGATCTATGTAATTTTCAAACAATGCTTCCGCCTGCTCCCGATAGGAGTATACGAATGCCTTTGTAACCTCTTTTTCAAGCAATTCAAGGTATTGTTTGTGAACAGTGCCCTGCAGAAATTCTAAAAGGGTTTTCCGCATATCATCGGGCATATCTCCGTCCTTAACCATCTGGACGAGCGCCTCGCGGACATTAATCGGATTGACGCATTTACCGCTTTGGGTAAGCGCGTTGTCCAAAGCTTTCATAATAAAACGGGTGGAAATGCCGGACATCCCTTCACGGCGGGCTTTCTCCGCGTCTTTCAATTCAGTAACATCAATCTTTTTGGTTCTCCCCTTCTCCACCACCTCCTCACCGTTATAAATGCGAAGTTTGGTCATAAGGTCACTGCACTTATCGTCCGGCGTGAGGCGCGAGAGGATCGCAAATGTGGCGGCCATTTCAAGCGTGTGCGGCGCCACATGCGCCCGAAAGTCGGATTTATTCAATATCTTCTGATAAATTTTAATCTCCTCCGACATTCGGAGATTATACGGAATTTTTATTACCACAATTCTGTCTAAAATAGCTTCATTGGTATGGTCGGCCTTAAACTTCTGCCATTCCGCTTCGTTTGAGTGGGCTACGATTACCGAGTCCACATAGATCGTCCCGTGCCTTCCCGGCGCAGGAATGAATTTTTCCTGCGTAGCGGTGATCATTGCATGAAGGTATTCGGTTTCGTTTTTGAATACTTCAATAAATTCCACGGCGCCGCGGTTTCCGACATTGAAAGCGCCATTAAGTTCAAGAACGCGCGGATCGCCCTCTGCATACTTATCAAGCTTGGAAATATTCTCCGAACCTATAAGCACGGAGGTATCCTGATTGTTCGGGTCAACAGGCGGCACAACACCG
This sequence comes from Patescibacteria group bacterium, assembly GCA_038064315.1. GTDB lineage: Bacteria > Patescibacteriota > Minisyncoccia > 2-02-FULL-40-12 > GWA2-44-9 > 2-01-FULL-43-22. Next base: position 1,819 of record JBBTTJ010000033.1, read on the forward strand.
ATCCCGCGGCGGTTCCGTTTGGAGAACCGCATGGTTGCCACCGGAAACTTTTCATATTCTCCTTTAAACTCCTCTTTCAGACGATAGCGGCACACCGGACAGATATCGCCTTCAATGTGCACCCCGAGTATATTCTCAAATTCTTTTCTGAAATGACGGGGAATAAGATGAAGAGGTTCTTCAAACATAGGACAACCTTCAATGACATATATAGGGTCCACTTCTTCAAGCCCGCGTTGAAGTTTATCGGCGAGCGAGCTTTTGCCCGAACCCACGGGTCCCATAAAATACAGAACCTGGCGGGATTCCTCTCCCTTGAGAGAGGCCGCGTGAAAATAACGGACTATTTGATAAATAACGGATTCTATGCCGAAAAATTCATCGTTAAAAAAATTATATGTGTTAAATTCCTCATTATTTTTATATAGCCGCTTGGTTCTGGGATCATCAGTGTCCATAATGGACCTTGCTCCCCGCGCCATGATCATTTTATACATCCGCTCATGCGCGAGCTGGACTATATTCTTATCCGGCCTGTTTTTAATCAGTTCCAGATAGTCAAGAAGGGTTCCACTCCACTCCTTTTGTTCCCGCGAGGCGCGATCCTTTGCGATCATTTCCTGAAAATTTGCGGTACTTACTTCGTTCATAATTCCTCCTACTTCTATCTAATTGTTAAGATTCTGCAGTCAGATTAGTAAATAACAGATGCGAGGTATCATGTCAATCAATCGCGCAGTCAGGGAACAGAAAGTTCGCGCGCAACAGCCTCCGCGCGGGATTGTATATTGGTACTGATTTTGAGAAGCGGGAATATGCGGCACATGAAGGTTTCCACATTGCCCACCCTCATG
>JBBTTJ010000033.1:2772-8692 GCA_038064315.1 Patescibacteria group bacterium
AAATACGGATATTCTTGACGAAACAATGTACCATCCTTTTCCGCTTCTTGTCCGCGGCAGCTGCTGGAACGCTCTTTCAATGATTTCATACACAATGTCTTTGGGGTCTCGTTTTGCCATGAAGTTTCCTTTTCTAATTGTCAAAAAACATTACGGCTATGCTATAGACATCACACTATCAAATCATATTTAATAAGACAACAAGAACGGCGGTCTGCTTGTTTTTCCCGCCAAAAAATCCTCAATGTACATATAGTGCATTTGTGGTTTTTCAGCGGTCCAAAACTTCGCATTCCGCTCTTTCTTGTTGCTTCTAAATTCGATTTCATAGCGTGATGTCTATAAAAACTCAAGACAAAATTACAAAATTATAAAGGGCGTCTTCCAAATTCACTTGTCCGTTTTTTGAGGCAATATCAAGACCGGATAAATAATTAAATTTGTCCAAAAGAAGGCCTTCCGGGAACTTGCCGGCCTGGCCGACCGCTTTTCTTGCGACAAAAGGATGAAGTCCGCATTGTTTTGCAACTAGCTGGATTGAGGAAGAACCGCCCTTTTTCATAAAGTCGGAAACGGAAAGCAGATTTTCAAAATGATAGACGAGCATGACCAGAATATAGTTAGGGTCATTGCCGGAATTAACCAGACGGTACATCGCCTCAAACGCTCCGGCCTTAGTTCGGTTGCCGACTGCGTCAACGAGATCAAATATCTTGCTTGCCTGCGCAGGCAGACCTCCTTCTTTACTCCCGACAAGTAAATTAACGGCGTCTAAATTTATAGGCTCGGTGTGCCCATAATTACACAGCTTCTCTATCTCATTTGCCAAAGCCCAGGCCTCATTGCCAACCATACCAATAAGTAAACTGACAACCGCCGGTGAAACACTGTGTCCGTTCTCTTTGAATTTGTTTTTAACCCAATCCGATAATTTAATTCCGCTTAGCGGTTCAATCTCTTTAATAAGGTTATTTTTACGGTTCAGGACCTCAAACAAGTCCTTATCGGATTTTTGAAGCTCTTTTTTGCTTTTATTCTCTGCAAACAGCAGTACGGTATCCTTTGTCTCGCCTATATTCATGTCCTTTATAAGAGATGCTATTTTTTGAGAGTAATTTTTACCGGCAAAAGAGTTTTTGACGACGGCAAGTTTTACTTCGTTAAAAAAAGAAACGATTTTCGCCGTATTTAAAAGTTCGTCAAAATCGCCGCTTTTCTCCATATCAAAGCGATAAAAATTCACTCCGCTTTTATGTTTTTTGCGGTAAGCATCAACTATGACATCAACACTTTCCTTCAGCCGATACCCGTCGGAACCGTACAAAAATATGAGCATTTATTTAGTCGCTATTTCAATCCACATTTTCCCGGGAATGAATTTCATTTCCTGACCGTCAGTATCGTAAAATTTAAGATCATTGGCAATATTTTTCCACATTCCGCTGATTTTTATGCCATTCTGATAGAATTCCGCTTCGCCTTCTCCAGCGGTTTTTACGGTAATATAGTCAAGGTTAAGTACGCCGGATACGGTATGCATCAGCACAACTATATTTGTTTCAACTTGTTTGCCCGTGTTTTCGTCTATCTCCGCCGTACCGCCTCTTATTCTTTTATAGATGTCTAAATTGGCATCATATACCCATTTAACATCATAAGGACTTTTGTAATCAATGGATACTGACTCAACTATATTGCTCAAGCTTCTTTCAGACCCTTCCTCTCTCCTTAAATAACCGGAAAACATATCGTTCAAGTCATATTCCAGATCTTTCGCTTTATCAGTGAGGAGTTCAACGGTTGTAAATCCGTTATGCGGCCTGGGAACCGAATTTTTTCTGTAAAAAACACTGCCGTCATATTTCATCGCGTTTATATTATCTAAAATTCCATCATTTAACTTCTTTAACGCCTCCTCCTCGCCTCCCCAATGAACATATATAGCCCCGAAAGCATCCGCTAGAGTTAAAAAGTCCTCTCTGGCGGATCTGATGGAGCCGATCTCTTCCGGTTCTTCGCACTGGAATATCGCCATCATTCTAGTTATTCCGTTTGGCGTAACCGGCATTTCAATGACAATGTCCGCCTGGCTTATTCCGGACAGCGGTCTTGCAACCGGATCAGATGCCATCATTACGGCGATAGGCCTTCTTGCGTAGTTATCACAAGCCAAGCCGGTCAGTGAAGCGCGAGGCCTCTTCTGGTCTTCGTTCTTTATGCCGATAATGTTCGGACCCCACTGCCACCAAAACAAAAATGCGACTAACAAAGCCGCCGCCGTGATGCCGGCAATCAATAATAATTTATTTAGATCCAATTTATGTAGAAATTTAAACAATTTTCCCATGTTGAACAGCTCCTAAATCAATTTCTGATGTTTAGGACAAAAATGCGCCGACCGGCCCGCTACCTTAATACGCTGGATTATTCCGCCGTCTTTTTTGAAACATTTTTCTCCTTCCTTGTGATAGGCCTTGGTGTAATTCTGATACCTCCCCATCTCTCCGGATATTTTTCTGTAGTCCTGTATGCTTGTGCCGCCGGCTTTTATCGCTTTCTTAAGTATGTCTTGAATTGAATTGTGTATTTTTTTAAGATCGGCGCCGGAAAGATTTTCCGTTCTTGATAACGGATGGATACCGCTTTTCCACAATATCTCATCGGAATAAATATTTCCTATTCCAACAATAAAGAACGGGTCCATCAATACTTGTTTGATTCGTCCCTTTTTCTTTTCAAATAATTTTTTAAATTGGCTGAAACTGATCTCTAACGGTTCCGGGCCGAGATTTTTTATTTCGGGGGCTTCAGACAGATCGCCATCCTTGATCAGCGCTATTTTCCCGAATCTTCGCAAGTCAGAGAAAGCGAGCTGATAGCCGTTGCTTAACAGCCATATCGTCCTTATGTATTTGTTTTCCGGGTCGTCTTTAAGCGGTCCCTTAATAACACTCCGCCACTTGCCTTCGGCCAATCTCCATTTACCGTAAAGTAAGTGCCCGGATATTTTTTGGTGGATAAAAATGCCGTACTTGCCTTCAATGTCAATAATAATGAATTTAGCCCTTCGCCTGACGCTTAATATCTTTTTATTTTTAATCGCTTTTTTAAAATTTTCAAAACCGCCCGCTTTTTTGAAAGTTTTGGGCCAATCGGTCCAGACATCTTTAAACTTCAAACCGACCAGCTTTTTACGCAAATCGTTTACCGTATTTTGTACCTCTGGAAGTTCCGGCATGTATCCAATTTAATAATTTTTATCCGTATTATGAGCAAATATTATAAGCGACATCAAGTAATTATCATTATTTAGACAAAACACTGTCTAAATAATGATAATTACTTGATGTCTAATGTCGCATGCTCTGTTTAGTATCATATTATGCGGTGTATAGCGTGTTAAACATTGAGTAATCAGTATTATTTTATACAGTGTTTTGTATAAAATAATACTGATTACTCAATGTTACTCAATATCGTTTAAGACCACTTAAAGGAGCTACGGCAAATCATTAAATCGGCGTTAAGTCGGCCCAATTATCGCCATATTTTATGTCTATGATCAATGGCACATCAAATTTATGGACATTCTCCATAAATTCTTTTATTTTTCTGCCCAATTCCTCAATTGAACTTTCCTTAATTTCAAATAGTAACTCATCGTGAACCTGCAAAAGAAGGAACGCGTTATTTTGGTTATTTGTCCCGTGAATATATTCAAAAACATTTATCATGGCCAATTTTATCAAGTCGGCCGCGGTGCCCTGGATAGGCATATTTATAGCCATGCGCTCCGCCTGGCTTACGATCTGGGGCATACTTGATTTAATTTCCGGCAACCATCTTCTCCTGCCGAAAATCGTTGAAACATAGCCGTCCCTGTGAGCTTTAACCTTCATGTCATCCATGTATTTGGCGACACCGGAGAATTCTTTCATATATTTATCTATGAATTCCCTGGCTTTTTCGCGGGAAACACCGGAGGCTCTCTGAAATCCCAATACCCCCATACCATAAAGAATCCCAAAATTAAGAACCTTAGCATCCCTGCGCATATTCTTGTCAACATCTTCCGGCTTAACGCCGAATATCTCCGCCGCGGTGCGGGTGTGGATGTCTTCTCCTCTCCTGAAAGCCGCTATCATCTTTTCATCCCGGGAAATATGAGCCGCTATTCTCAATTCTATCTGCGAATAGTCAAAGGAAACGAGTTTAAATCCGGGCGAGGATATGAATGCTTTCCTGAACTCCTGCCCCAATTCGGTTTTTACCGGTATGTTCTGCAAATTCGGGTCCTGACTGGCAAGTCGTCCGGTAGTAGTGCCGGTCTGATTAAAAGTGGTATGCAAACGGCCGGTCGCACTGCTTATCAAAGTCGGAAACGGGTCTATATAAGTTGTCTTGAGTTTTTGGACTTCCCGGTATTTAAGTATAAAATTGATTATCGGATTTTCATTTACGAGCTTCTCAAGTTCCGGCGCGGCTGTAGACAGCGCCCCTTTGCCCGTTTTTCTTACCTTGCCCTTCAGTCCAAGTTTTTCAAACAATACCTCCGACAGTTGCCGGGGAGAATTTATGTTAAATTCCATGCCGGAAAGTTTGTATATTTCTTTTTCTAATTTTTTTATCTCACTTGTCGTAAGTTTGGACAGTTTTGCGATTGCTTTGGAATCAATTAAAACCCCGCGCAGTTCCATCTCCGCGATAATTCTTGCCACGGGAACCTCTATATGTTCAAAAAGCCATTCCAGGTTTTCATTTTTGATGCGTTCGGACTGTTTTTCCCTTAGTTTAAGTATAAAAAGAGGGTTCTCTCTGACATCCCCGCTTTTGTTCTAATTAAATTCATTAAAGTACATTTTATCCAGGCTGTAATCCTTTCGGTCCGAATTAAAAAGATAGGCCGCCAGTTTAGTATCAAATCCGGGGCCATTCAGCTCTATTCCGTATTCCAGCAAAAACTTGGCGATCTCTTTGAAATCATGCGCCGTTTTAAATATATTTTTGTTTTCAAATAACTCCTTGAATGTTTTAAAAAACTCTTTCGTTCCGACTATGAACGGCCAGGCGATATTTTTGCATTCATTCCCCAAAGCAATGTTTATAAAGCCGCCGTTTATGTCAAAAACCATTTCTTTTTCATTATTTATTCTATCCGTGATTTCTTTGATTTCTTTTTCAGTTCTGATCTCTTCCACTTGAACGCCGGCTTTATCGGACGCGGCGGTCTCCGGCAGAACCATTTCCCTTTGAGAAGGAGCATTTATCTCGTCAAGACGCTTTATCAAGCTATACAGCCCCATCTCTTTAAATAACCTGGCGATCTCTTCCCGCCTCATGTTTTTTAACCAGTCGGCTTTATCCAGATCAAAATCCAAATCAATTTCTCTTATGATAGTCGACAGTTTTTTTGAGAAAAAAGCCATATCTTTGTTCTCAAGCAGTTTTTCCGCCAGTTTGGCCGTTAGAGGTTTTTTAAATTTTTCTTTGTCTTTTTGATTTTCAAGGAATTTATAAAGGTTCTCTAAATCTCCAAACTCCTTTATCAATTCCGAAGCCGTCTTCTCCCCTACTCCGGCAACGCCTGGTATGTTGTCTGACGGATCGCCTTTTAATCCTTTGAAATCATTAAGCTTTTCGGGCTTTAAACCGTATCTTTTGACTACCCCGTTTTCATCATAAATAACCGTATCCGTAACGCCTTTTCTCAATGTAAGCACTACTACTTTCTTGTCTTCAACCAGCTGGAGGGTATCCAGATCGCCGGTCATAATTATTGTTTGGAGTCCGCCGACTGGCGGATTTTTTTTTGATTTTTCCGCCAATGTTCCGATAAGATCATCCGCTTCAAAACCAGGTTTTTCATATATCGGGATGCCGAAAGCCGTCAGTATCTCCTTTATCAGAGGCACCTGGGCAT
>JBBTTJ010000034.1:0-4814 GCA_038064315.1 Patescibacteria group bacterium
TTACTCTCTCCATAAGGAGCCGGTTCGGGCCTGCGAGGAAATCGGGAAGTTGGTTCAGGAGATCCCCGATTCTGTTGTGATAGTATTCTGCGGAAGAAGCAACGGAGCAGGGCCGACTCTCTCCGCGCAGTGCACTGTGCCGGTGATTACGGTTCCGGCGACGTGGCGAGAGTTTCCTGAAGATGTGTGGTCGTCGCTCCGAACTCCGAGCGAGACACCGGTTGCGACGATCCTCGATCCCAAGAACGCTGTTCTTTCTGCGCTTCAAATTCTTGCGATGCGAAACCCTCGGCTCTATGCCGAGCTTCGCTTTCGGCAAGAGGAGCGTCTCTACAATGTTGTCAGACTCTAACGAGCTGACGTATGGGTATCATCAGAAATGGTGGTGCCCCTTTTATTTTCGCCAGCAAATTCTCGCTTCGGCGGGTCTCTTGTTTTTATTAATTTGACAAAATGACAATTTTGATATAAACTGTGTATATAATATATCTCTGTTAGTTTTTATTGTCGGGCTTTTAAGACTCTGCAATACATCGCTTATCGCCGTTGTACCTAAAAACTCACGAGAATAAACAGAATGTCAATTAGAAGTTACAGAGGTTCTTCGCGCGCTTTTTCAAAACCGTCTTTCAGACGGAGCCGTTTTAATCGTAAAGTACGCGGCGTCGGTGAATACATTGACCCGTCGCGTTTTATAAATAAAGCGGTAATTACGGAAGAAGCCGCTGCTTTTGCGCCGGAAAATTCGTTCCAGGATTTTAAGCTGGAACAACGGTTAAAACAGGGCATAACTGCAAAAAACTATAAAATCCCGACTCCAATTCAAGATAAAGCAATTCCGCATATTTTGGCTGGAGCCGATGTCGCCGGCGTAGCTGACACGGGCACCGGTAAAACTGCGGCTTTTCTGATCCCACTTATAAATAAAATTTTACTTAAACCTAATGAGCAGGTCTTGATAATCGTGCCTACAAGAGAGCTGGCCTTACAGATAGAGGATGAATTAAAAGGCCTTACAAGAGGTATGAAGATATTTTCGGTATCATGCGTCGGCGGCATGAGTATCGGCCGCCAGATATCCGAACTGCGTTATCACAATAATTTTATTATCGGTACCCCCGGTCGTTTGAAAGACCTGATAGAACGAGGCAATATTAATAGAGCTAAATTCGGTACTATTGTGCTTGATGAAGCCGATAGGATGCTTGATATGGGCTTTATTAATGACATGAGATTTGTTATGTCGGGAATGCCAAAATCCAGGCACACTCTGTTTTTTTCAGCGACTGTTTCAATGGAAATAGAAAATCTTATTCATGAATTTTTACGCGAACCTGTCCGCATTACAGTAAAAACAAGAGATACATCCGCTAATGTGGAACAGGATGTGATAAGAGTTAAGAATGATAACAAACTGGATACGCTCAACGGACTTTTGATTCAGCCGGAATTCAAAAAAGTTCTTGTATTTTCCAGGACAAAGCACGGAGCCGAACGGCTTGCGAATATGCTTGTCGGGAAAGGTTTTAAAGCTGAATCCATACATGGCAATAAGAATCAATCCAAGCGTCAGCGGGCATTAAATATGTTTAAGGAGAGCCGTATTCAAGTTCTTGTGGCTACGGATGTGGCCGCCAGGGGCCTTGATATAGCCAATGTGAGCCATGTTATCAATTATGATGTTCCGGCAACTTATAACGACTATATTCATCGCATAGGACGAACCGGCCGGGCTAATAATCGCGGCAAAGCCCTTACATTTATTGACGGAGAATTCTAATGTTAATAGACAATGTAATAATCAGGGTAAAGGCCGGCAACGGTGGAAAAGGAACGGCGGCTTTCAATAAAAATAAGATGATGCTGGGACCGGTCGGAGGCAATGGAGGAACCGGCGGAAACATATATTTTGAGGGAGTATCCGATCTAAGCGCTCTATCTCAATTCAGAAATAAAAAAGAAATAAAAACCGATGACGGCGGGGACGGCCGCGGCAATTTTATTGACGGACGGGACGGGAAAGATTTAATCATAAAAATTCCCGTTGGGACGGTGATTACTAAGTTAGAGACCGGAGAAGTCCTGGAAATAATTAAAACAGGCGAAAATTTTCTTATTGCGAAAGGCGGGTTTGGAGGCAAGGGTAATTTTTATTATCGCTCCTCAACAAATACCAGTCCAAAACAATTCGGGACGGGCGCGGCAGGCCAGCAATTCACGGTCAAATTAGAATTGAAATTTATAGCCGATATCGGCTTGGTTGGTTTGCCTAATGCGGGGAAAACAAGTTTGCTTAATGAACTTACCGCATCCGGGAGCAAGGTGGCTAATTATCCGTTTACAACTTTAGAGCCCAATTTGGGAGTTTATTATGAATTAATCCTGGCCGACATACCCGGGCTTATAGAGGGGGCTTCGGAAGGAAAAGGGCTTGGAGTTAAATTCCTTCAGCATATTGAAAGAACAAAAATATTGTTTCATCTTGTGTCGGCGGAATCTGATGATCCGTCAGTTGATTATAAGATTGTCAGAAAAGAACTGGTAAAATATAATAAGAATTTGGATAAAAAAGATGAATACATCTTCCTTAGCAAATATGATATGATTTCAGATAAAGAAGTAAAGAAAAAAATAGCAGCATTGAAAAAACTTAACAAAAAAATCATACCTCTTTCCATACATGATGAAGATAGCATTAAAAAAGTCCAGACGATATTAAACAAAATAAAAGAAGAAAAATAACACCCAACCAACGCTGTGCTCATAATAGGCATCATAATCTCACTTCTTACTTCGGTCTATGAATTACTCACCCAGCAGAGGGGGGTAGTGTGGATTATATATGGGTTCGTTAATCCTCTGCTTCTTTTACTTCCTCGTGTAGCTTATTATCATTGGGGCCAGATTATGAAGAGAACAACTGTTGCCCTGATCAAGCGCATTGAACTTTTTGGTGCGCTTATAATAGTGGTGAGCGTTCCCGGTTCTTTATTCCTTCACGATATGGGCGTTCAGTACGACAGATTCATTCATTTTTCTACGGGAATATTACTTGTTTATATGGCATCTCTGATCGCATCCGCATTTTATGAAAGCCATTCAGATAATAAAAAATACATTTTAAAATGGTCAGGAGTAGCTGTTTTCATCGGATTCTTTCTGTTTGAATTGTTTCAGTCCTATGTGGATATGATATTCGGAACTCATCTCTTTTTTGATCTCAAACAGGATATAGTTATTGATGTTACGGAAGATATTTTATTTGCCACTTTCGGTTTAGTCCTGGGTTTGTTGGCTATTTATCATAGATTTGATTCAATATTCACAAAAAGTTAAAACTCAAGATAATTAAAAAACTGATTTACTTTTTATGGAGCAGTTTTTTAAAAATTGGCTGTTTATAAGTGTTATTTACATATATTTTTGAACCCGTATAATATGTAAGTAGTTATATATTATGAGTCCATATTTAGAAAAATACAAAAAGAACATTTCAATTGATATGCGAAGACGGGGATTTTCATATTCTGAAATAATAAATCAACTCCATGTCCCCAAATCCACTCTTTCTTACTGGCTAAAAAATTTAAAACTGACCCCTGAAGAGATTAAAAAGCTGGACGACAAATATGTTGAGAGAGCCAGGGCCGGCGCATTGAAAAAAATCTCCAGAACTTCAGGTTTAATAGAAAGGATTAAAAATTCTTCTTCTCAAGATATCAAAGAAATTTCAAAAAAAGAATTATGGCTGATGGGTATCATGCTTTATTGGAAAAATGGAAATAATAATGATTTGAGAAAAGGCGTCCATTTTTCAAGTTCCGATCCCCACATGATAAAATTATTTTTAAAGTGGCTTAAAGAGACCGGCGGAATAAAAGAAGAAGAAATTAAATTTGAGATCTTTTTAAAAAATAACCGCAGAGATAAAAACGATTTTAAAGAAAAGGCCGCAAATTATTGGTCTGAAGTTTCCGGATTTCCAAAGACCAATTTTCAAAAGAATTACTTTCAAAAAACAAATACCGGTATACGAAATAGAAAACAATCCGGGTCGGAGTATGGTTTTTTGAGAGTTAAAGTAATGAAAAGTTCTATGCTTGCTCGGCAAATAGCCGGCTGGGTAGAAGGACTTAAAAACATTAATAATATTAAATAAAGTTAATACATAATCATTTATAAACATTAATAATATTATGAAAGAAATAAATAAAATAATGCCGTTCAGACCTTGGCATACTCTGAATATAGAGGATGTTTTTCGCAATTTGAACAGCGATGAAGAAGGATTAAGCGATGAAGAAGCAGGGTTTCGTCTGAAAAAATTTGGCCACAACAAAATAATAGATAAGAACGGAGACAAAATATCTCTCATACTTTTGAATCAATTTAGCAATCCGCTTATTTACATTCTTGTTATTGCCAGTGCGGTGTCTTTACTGCTTATGGATTTTTTGAATTCTGCCATTATTGCGGCGGCTGTGGTTATTAACGCGGCTGTCGGTTTTTTCCAAGAACTGAAAGCGTCTAATATTCTGAAAGAACTAAAAAAGGCAATAACCTATAAAGCTAATGTGATAAGGGGCGGCCACTCAAAACAGATTGAATCTAAAGATGTGACTGTGGGTGATATTCTAGTTTTGCGACAAGGGGATAAAGTGCCGGCTGACGCGAGACTGATACGGCAGACTAATTTTAAGACTAACGAGACGGTGCTTACTTGCGAGTCCGATCCGGTTGAAAAATCGCTGAATGTTCTGGACGAGGATACGGCTGTTGCCGATAGGAAGAATATGGTTTTCATGGGCTCATTT
>JBBTTJ010000035.1:0-3250 GCA_038064315.1 Patescibacteria group bacterium
ATAAGATCCAAGGGGCCTGAATTTGTGAAGAAATATAATTGGAAAAGTTTTACTAATAGATTTTTAGATGTAATAAAAAAATATGAAAATTAAAAACCGTCTAAACAGACGGCTACATTGCTATAATATTATAATATAAGGAACAAAAGACCTAAAAAAATAAAAGCAAACCAGTAATACATTCTTTCTATGCTCTTTGTTATGAAAAAACTTGAGAAGGTTCCCCCAATACCGAAAAACAAAAAGATAAAACCCAAAACACCCATAATCATAATATTCTCCTTTTGTAACATGCTACCTGCCAAGAATGCTAGCATACTATACTATAAATGTCAAAAAATAAAATTTTAAATCTATTTTTTATTGTTGAGGTTGTTCTGTTCGGTTTAATAATAACCGGCGTTTTGCCGAGAGAAATGGCGCTGTATCTTGGCGCCGCTTTGGTTATATATTTTTTAACGGCGTCTCTTGATGATTCTATCGTTTTTTTTATAAGGTCAATACCTTTATTCCTGGCAATGCCGTTTACGGCGGATTTTGATAACTTCAACATGTGGAGGATACTCGCCGTCATACTATTTCTGAAGTGGCTCTTCAAAAATAGTATGACCTATTATGCGGCAGGCATTAAGAATTGGTTAAAGAGTTTTAATTATAAAAAACCATCTTATCTGCTCATTGCTTTATTGTTGCTGTCAGTACTGTCGGTTATTCCGGCGCCGGATAAAATAGCGGCAATTAAACGAATAATTTATTTTTTAAATTTTGCCATTTTGGGATTAGTGGTTTATGGCAGGGCAAACGATAAAGAATTTACAAAAAGATTAATAAGAAATTCCATAATACCGGTTATTATCGTTGCAGTCGTAGGATATATTCAAGTTATCTCAACCTATTCCATAGACATTTATCAATTTATGAGAATATGGGGCGAGGGGATACAGTGCCGTCAATTCGGCGAACAGTGGTGCAACATCGCCGTTCAGCTTGGCAACACCTGGTTTGCGTATTATGGCGAACAATTATCGTTGAGGGTTTTCTCCTTGTTCCCCGACTCGCACTCGTTCCCTCAATTCGTATTGCTGGGAATACCGGCGGTTCTTGCTGTTTTATGGCGAAGAATTAATAGCAGGGAATTAGGAATTAGGAATTTTAAAAAACAAATCCCAATGATTATTATTCTGGCTTTACTGTTTTTAATTATAATATTGAGCGGTACGAGAGGAATTTGGGCGGCAAGCATCGGAGTATTGCTGTCGGCTTTTATTTTAATATACCGCATGAGAAGAAGCGGAACGGAAAATGAAAGGAAAATTTTGTTCAAAAATATAATCGCGTATCTCATTATATTTTTCCTGGCATTTTTCATTGCTTTTCCGGTATTTTCATCTCCGCAATTCTTACTTTCAAAAGACAATTCAGACATATTGAAAAACCGTCTTAAATCAATACTTGATTTTGGCGAGACGTCAAACAACCAAAGAATTGAGATATGGAAGAAAACTCTTTTTTCAATAAAAGAACACCCTTTATCGGGAGTCGGAATAGGCAATTATCCGGTTGTTTTGGAACAAGACATAGGGTTAGCCAAAGCCGGCTCCTCGGCTCACAACTTGTATCTTCACATTGCCGCGGAGATGGGCATTCTTGCCGGAATAATATTTGTCTGGTTCTTGTGGATCTTATTCAAAAAAAATTACGAACTTTTTATCCTTGAAAACGACAAGCAACTAAGAACATATTTTGCCGCTACGCTTTTATACGTGCCGTGGGTACTGATATATTCTCTGACCGACGTGGCCATTTTTGACGAGAGAACATTTTTGATATTTACGACGGTTTCAGCGATAATTTTAGGAATAAGATCAGACAGTAAAAATTAGAACTTATGTTAAATGAATTAAATCCGTTGGTTACGATAAATCTGGTTGTTCTAAACGGCGAAAAGTACATCCGCCATTTTTTAAATTCGCTTGAAAAGCAGACATATCCTCATGAAAAAATACAGTTGAATATTCTGGATAACGGATCAAGTGATAATACTAAAATAATAATTGGGAATTTCAGTTTTGCCGCTTTCAATTTTATCGAGAGCAAGCAAAATCTGGGCATGTGGCCCGGCCAGGAAGAACTACTTGGACATTCCGACGGCAAATACATTGTAGCCTCATCGGTAGACATTATACTGGACAAGAACTTTATTAAAAATTTTGTTATTGCGATGGAGCAAGACACCAAAATAGGCGCAATTCAGCCAAAAATATACAAGTTTGAATTAAACGAATCACGAATTACGAAAAAAATAATCGACACCTGCGGTTTTAAGATTTTCCGGTCACGCCGGGTCGTAAATATAGGACACGGAGAACAAGATAACGGACCCCTCGACAATGCTCGGGGCAAGCAATTTGATTTTAATAAACAGCAGGAAATATTCGCGGTTGAAGGAGCTGTGCCGGTATTCCGAACAGAAGCATTAAAAAGTTTAAAAATTTCCGGTGAAATTGCAGACCATGATTACTTTTGGTACGGCGATGACCTGGACCTCGCCTGGCGAATGCGAATTTTCGGATGGAAACAAATCTTTATGCCAAATGTGATAGCTTGGCATGACAGACAAACGACTAAAACACTCAAAAGATCATGGTCTGACTATCTGGCCAGAGTGCCGATTCGCAGACAAATTCCCATCAAAAAACGCAGGCTTGACTGGAGAAATCTGCGTTGGACATTTATTAAAAATGATTATATAATAAATGTTCTTAAAGATCTGCCTTGGATCCTGCCGCGGGAGTTGGCGGTGCTTGGATATGCTATATTATTTGAACCCGGAGTTCTTAGAGAAATACCGAAATTTTTCAGGCACTTCCCCAACATGCTTCACAAAAGGAAAGAAATAATGAAAAGGGCCATTGTCAAACCCAGAGAAATAAGAAAATGGTTTTATTAAAAATGGTAGAATTATATCCGCAATCAGATTTCAACTATTATATTGAAGAAAAAAGAAGCAAAAAAAAGCGCCGGTTTTTTTTAATTCTTGGATTTACCATCCTCGGTTATATATTCTTTAATACAGGCGTTTTTACTAAAGAATTTGAGATAAATAACAAAGTTGCCGATATGGAAGATAGTTTTGAAACGACATGGTTTGGGAGATTCGCCAATTTATTATTATTCAACCAAAATCAGGCGGCGGAAATAGACACCGATTACATAATGCCGGAAAAAGAGACTGATCGGCTCGATATTC
>JBBTTJ010000036.1:0-4200 GCA_038064315.1 Patescibacteria group bacterium
GCACTAAAGAGGCCTGTTCAATCAGAGATAATTTTCCAAATTTTAAAAAACTTAAGGCCGTTGTTCTTGGTATAAGCGCCAATTCCGTAAAAAGCCACAAAAAGTTTGCCGATAAATACAAACTGCCGTTTATCATATTATCGGACGAGGATAAAAACGTTGTCAAAAAATATAATGTCTGGGGCAAAAAGAAATTTATGGGCAGGGAATACATGGGGGTTTTTCGCGCATCTTTTTTAATTGATCCTTCCGGCAGAATCGCAAGAATATTTGAAAAGGTTAATCCGGAAACTCATGCCGGAGATGTTCTGGAGGAATTAAAAAATGCCGCTTGAAAAAAGAATAATAATTTTACACTTTTTCTATGCGATTACAGATATTAAAGCGCGATAAATTATTCATAGTTTTAAGGAATCTTCTTGTTTCTGAAGTGTTTGTTTATCTGGTTTTTTTAGGCCTGGCTTTATCTGCCGATTGGGGAGAAATATACGAGGGCGTCGTTTTGGCCCGCTATGTTCGGTTTGAAATAATTGAGTTTTTATTTCTGGGGATATCCCAGGCGGGCTTAATTATCCTGGTCTTTATAAGGTCATTGATCAAAGAAAATAATATTAACGATATGCTCAAGTTGGGAGAGCATGATAAATTGGAATTTAAAGCGTCTCTTCGCTGGGACATAAAACGCAATCAAGTTAATAAAGAACTTGAAAAAACAATAATGAAAACCGTAGCCGCCTTCTTAAACTCCGAAGGCGGTTGTCTTTTGATCGGCATTGATGATTCCGGAGAACCGGTCGGATTAGAAAATGATTTTGCCACTCTTGCCAAACCTGGCGCTGACGGGTTTGAGAACCATTTTAACAATCTTTTTAACAGCATGATCGGACCGGAATTCAGGCAGTTTGTTAAACTGTCGTTTAATGATATAAACAACAAGGCTGTTTGTTTGGCAAATGTTGAGCCGAGCCACAAACCTGTGTATTTAAAAACTGAAAACGGAGAGAATTTTTATATTCGCACCGGAAATGTTACCTCTCCTCTCAAAATGAGCGAAGTCGCCACATATATCTCTTCGTGGTGGTCAAAATGAATCCTCCTCGCGGTAAACCGCGAGGTATCAAGAGGAGACTTCGCCTCTTGATACCGCCGCAAGCGGCGGAGTGTTCACTCCTTTTAGCTTCGTTCGGACAAAATGGAAATTAATTTCCATTTTGCTCCTCGCTAGCTAAAATAAAAAACTTTGCTATTATTTAGTACAATAGTTTAAATAACTTTTATGAAAAAACTTAAAATTGCTCAAATTGCGCCTTTGTGGATACCGGTTCCGCCTCGCACTTACGGCGGGATAGAATTGATGGTAAACAATCTTACTCTTGGGTTGAGAAGTCACGGTCATGATGTGACTGTGTTTGCTTCCGGTGATTCAACCATACCGGGTCCGCTTATTTCGCCGACAGATAAGGCGCTTTGGCTCCAGAAGGATGCGCGCAATCCTCATGCGACAATTATTAAAATGCTTGCCATGATAAAAGAACTGGGCAAAGAATTTGATATAATTCACAATCATTTTAATTTTTTCATGTTTCCTCTCGCATTAATGGGCGATATGCCTCCGATCTTGACTTCAATACGCAGTCCGTTGGATAAACTTTATGCCGATACGATTAAGATGTTTCCCCAGATTAATTTTGTGACTATTTCCAACGATGCCAAAGTTGCCGCCAGTGATTTTGGCATTGAAGTGAAAGATGTTGTGTATAACGGCATAGATATAGAAAAGTATCCTTTCAATCCACAGCATAGCGACTACCTTCTTTATTTAAGCAGAATAAATCGGGGAAAAGGAATAATAACTGCCATAAAAGTCGCAAAATCTCTCGGCAAGAAACTAATCATTGCCGGCAATATAGTCGGATTTAACGAATGGAATTATTTTATGCAAGAGGTCCAGCCGTATTTAAACGACAGTGAAATTAAGTTTGTGGGTCAGGCGAATTTTAACGAGAAGATAGAGCTTATGAAGAACGCTTACGCGTTTCTGTTTCCCATAGAGGTCAGAGAAGCGTTCGGAAATGTAATGATCGAGGCCATGGCTTGCGGCACTCCGGTCATTGCTTTTAATCGCGGTTCCGTCTCTGAAATAATTGAACATGGTAAAACCGGTTTTATTGTTAATAGCGAAGAGGAGATGATAAGTTCCGTTTCCAGGATAGATTCAATAGATCGTATGGCTTGCCGCAAGGCCGTTGAGGAAAAATTTACTTTAGATCATATGGTTAATAACTACGAGCGTGTTTATGAAAATATCGTCCAAAAATAAGCCCTTGCGGATAGCTCAAGTAGCACCTCTTTGGTACAAAGTTCCGCCTGAAGGATATGGCGGCACCGAACTCATAGTATCTCGTCTTACGGAAGAATTTGTGCGCAGAGGTTATGATGTGACACTATTTGCTTCCGGCGATTCCAAAACCAAAGCCAAACTAGTATCTATTGTAGATAAAAACCTGTTTGAGCTTAATGTTCCATGGCTCTATGGCAGTCAGAATATGGTCAATCTTATTGAGGCATTCGAGCGGTATGAACAGTTTGACATAATACACACCCATATTGACGTATTTGATCCGGTTGTCAGGGGATATAACCAACATATTCCGAGCATTGCCACTTTACATAACCCGTTTTGGCCAATGCCGAATGATCCGGATAAGAATAAAAGATGGCACGCCTTTAATGGCCGTGTTATGCTTTATGATAAATTTCCTAAATTGCCGTATGTTTCCATAAGCGACAATTATCGTAAACAATGCGTAGCGAATATTAATTTTGCAAAGACGATATATCACGGCGTGGATGCGCAGGCTCTAAAATTTAATTCTAATGGGGGGGAACATTTTGTGTGGTTGGGCAGGATAAGCCCCTCTAAAGGAGTTCATGTCGCGGCCCAGATCGCAAATAAAATGGGTCTTAAACTTAAAATAGCCGGAAAGATAGTTAATCCTGAAGCAAACGACTTTTTCAAAAAAAGAGTCAAGCCATATCTGAATAAGGACATAAAGTTTATCGGTGAAATAAAAACTGATAGTGAAAAATCAGAGTTTTTCGGCAATGCGCGGGGATTTTTGTATCCGCTTCAGTGGGAAGAACCATTCGGAATAACAATGATAGAATCGCAGGCCTGCGGTACGCCGGTGATAGCATTAAGGCGAGGCTCAACTTCGGAGATTATACGGCATAATGAAACTGGTTTTGTCGTGGACACACTGTCCGAATTTAAAAAAGCAGTTAAACAGATAGATAACATCGAAAGAAGAAAATGCAGAGATTGGGTTGAACAAAAATTTACTATAGAAAAAATGGCAGACCAGTATGAAGAACTATATCATGATATTATTGAAAAATGGCCGCAAATTTTAAAAAGATAAGGATAGCGGCATTTGATAGCAGTCAAGCGCCTTTTCCATTGCCCGATGACTTTCCCCGTCCTTTAGCGCCGCTCATAATTGCCGCTGACATAGCGGAGGGTTTGGCTAAAAGGGGACACGAGGTCTATTTTTACGGGCCTCGCGGCTCAAGGGGTCAGACATTTAAAGCGGTTGAGATTGATTTTGAACCTTTATACCAGAATAAAATTTTGGAATTACCGGATGTACGCGGCACCGAAAAAGAAAAAATAGCTTCTCTTTTTGACCAATATGTCATCTTAAATATATTTCAGGAACATCAACGAAAACCTTTTGATATTATTCATATCCATCCGGTAGACAGGGTATTGGCTTTTGCGCCGCTTTTCCCGGAAGTTCCCGTAGTTTCAACCTTGCATGATCCTATTTTTAAATGGCGGGCGGAAGTTTTAAAAATGATGGCCGCTCCCAATATCCATCTTATTTCCATAAGTAACGCTCAAAGAACGCCTGCGCCTGATCTTAATTATGCCGCTACCATTTATAACGGCATAAGGACGGATCTTTTTAAGTTTAACGAAAATCCTGAAGATTTGGATTTCTCTTTTTTTACATTCATTGATCAAAATGCATTTAGCCGAAATTCCATCGATCGCATCGACGATAAAATCGTACCGAGGTGTTAAGATTTCCTCTAAGGTTTCCGCACCAAAAAGTTCTCGGCGCTGATTCACCTTACAGGCGCTATTGATGAGCGCAATCCGCTCCGCCATCACTGACACTTTAAATTTCCCGAGCG
>JBBTTJ010000037.1:0-4258 GCA_038064315.1 Patescibacteria group bacterium
GAGCAGTTTGTCCAATCGAGCCGGATCCGGCTCGAACGGCAGTTCAGTTATCTCTTTGCCGCATTTTGAGCAGTTCCAGCTGCCGGTGTACATCTTTCTTTGGAAACCGCCCTGATCTCCGCTCCTATCGTTATCGTTGTTGTCGTATGCCATTATCGTAGAAATTGAAATAATTAGACATTAAAAAGTTAAGATCCTAATTCTCTCAATTTCTTGTTTCTTATTTTTGCCAGCGAGGAGCAAAATGGAAATTAATTTCCATTTTGTCCGAGCGAAGCTAAAACTAGTGAATACTCCGCCGCCTGCGGAGGTATCAATCTTGATACCTCGCGGTTTACCGCGAGGAGAATTCATTTTTCGACCGTTAGTCGGTGAGAAACGTTATTTAAACTAGCCGATTTGTCTCCGGGAACTCTGGAAATGAGCTCCTAACTAGGAGTTAAGAATATACTGAAGTTTTGCTAAAAGCAAGTTGTTGAAAAAAACATAGTTATGTGTAGAATTATTATATGGACGGACAATTATTAACTAAAAAAGAACGAAGAGAACTGCGCAGGCGGGAAAAAGAAATTGATAGGGTACAGAATGTCAGAGCGGGAGGAGTTAAAAAACTTTTGGTCGGAATACTGGTGCTTGGTATTGTGATTGGGCTGGGTTATGGCGCGTATCTTTTATTAAAAAGTTCCGAGCCACAAGGCGAGGATTTCAGCCGTGATATTCCGGTGCTTGAAGATCGCAAACATATTGCGGTGGGCGTTGAGCCCGCGGTTGCATATAATTCAAATCCTCCGACTTCCGGCCAGCACTATGATACGCCGGCGCGGCCTGGTTTTAGAGAAGAAACTATTGTTGACGGTCATCTGATCCATAGTTTAGAGCATGGTCTCATCTGGATTTCTTATAATCCGCGGATAGGCAAAGAAGCCGAAAAACTGCGGGGTATAGTTGGTTCCAATACGGTGGTTGTTTCGCGGGAGGCGAATGATACAGACATTGCCGTTGCCGCATGGGGGCGTCTGGACACTTTTAATATTGAAGACGGAACGATTGACGATGATGATTTACGCCGCATAAGTGATTTTGTAAAACGCTACTCTAACAAGGGACCTGAAAAAATCCCCGCCGGCCGACATGGCGGGATCTAAAAACGCGTTGTTATTAAAGAGTAAAAGATTATAATCGGTTCAAATAAAATTTTATATGAAGAAACTTCTTGTTTCAATTGGTGTTATTGTCGCTATCGGCGTTGGCTATTGGCTTGTATCTCCTCTTTTTATAGACAAAGAGATAAGTGAAAGCATTGAGAGTATAATGATGGGTCAGGAAGGCAATCCTCAACAGTCGGCAAATCCTCCGCAGTACATATCAACAGGCACATTCGTCGGATTAGCCGGGCATAATGCCAAAGGTATGGCCAAATTAATACGGACAGAGGATACATATTATATAAGATTTGAAGACGATTTTTCTGTTACTAATGGCCCCGATCTTTTTGTATATCTTGGCAAAGATGGTCAGTATAATCCCGATGCGCGACTTGAGAAGTTAAAAGGAAACATTGGTTCTCAAAATTACGAGATACCCCGGTCAATAGCCGTCTCTGACTATAATGAGGTTTGGGTATGGTGCCGGGCTTTTTCGGTTCCTTTCGGTAAAGCGATTTTAGAGTAAATTTAATTTAATATGGGAAATGACATTTTTAGAAGCAATTATTTTAGGGATTATAGAGGGTTTTACAGAATTTCTGCCTATATCGTCTACGGGGCATCTTATCCTGACTTCTCATTTGTTAAAGCTTGAACAAAGCGATTTTCTGAAAAGTTTTGAGATAGCGATACAACTGGGCGCCATACTGTCGGTAGTGGTTATTTATTTTAAAAAATTTCTGCTGGACCGGGAAATTATAAAGAGAATTGCAGTCGCTTTTTTGCCTACCGCCGTTGTCGGTTTTCTTCTCTATGGCTTTATAAAAAATATTCTTTTAAGCGGTGCGACTTTAGTGCTGTGGTCGTTGCTTTTAGGCGGTATCGCTTTGATAGTTTTTGAATTTTGGTATGAGAGCAAAGAAAAAACTGAAGAAAGAAGCATCCAGTCACTTTCGTACGCGTATTGTTTTTTGATAGGTCTGTTTCAGACAATGGCAGTAATACCGGGCGTATCGCGTTCCGGCGCCACCATATTGGGCGGACTGTGGCTGGGGGTGCCGAGAAAGACAATTGTGGAGTTCTCTTTTCTTCTTGCTATTCCAACGATGGCCGGCGCTACGGGACTGGATCTGGTCAAAAACGCATCCGGTTTTTCTTATGACCAATTCGGTATTCTTTCCCTGGGTTTTGTTGCTTCGTTCATTACCGGGGCGTTGGCGATTAGATTTTTATTGTCTTTTATACAAAAACACACCTTTGCCTCGTTCGGTGTTTATAGAATAATACTGGCTATTGTATTTTTCTATTTTTTTCTATAAATTCAGGCCAGGTTATTTAAAAAACGGGGGCTCTGTGCTTAAAAAGATTCAGATAGTTACTTTTACGGGTCCAAGCGGAGCTGGCAAGACGACCATTGTCGGAGAACTGCTGAAAATTCATTCTGAATGTAAAATGATATTAAGTTTGACTTCAAGGGAGCCGAGGAATTCCGATCTGTCCGGAGAATACAGATGCAAAGTTACTAATGAAGAATTTTTGCGGCGGGAACGCGAAGGTGAGTTTATGTGGTTAGTAAGCTTTCATGGAAATATATACGGAACGCTTCTGACCGATATTAACGCAGCATTAAATTCAAATCGCGTGTCTTTGATGCAAATAACACCCGATTCGGTAAAGAGTCTGCGGGCCTATGCCCCCGGTAAGATATTATCTATTTTTATACTGCTGCCCGATGAGGAAGAGTTAAGGCGGCGTCTTGAGAAAAGAGGCGAATTGCCTAAGGAAATAGACAGGAGAATAGCCGATTGCCGGGAGTGGGAGAAGGAGGCAAGAGAATCCAGAATTCCTTATAAATTTATAAGGAATGACGGGACGGTGACGGAAGCGATTGATAAAGTTGGAAGAATTGGACTTAAACGGCTGTTTGGCAGGTTATGATGAGTTAGTCCAACTTGTGGATAAACGACATTCAATGTCGTTTATCCACAAGTTGTGTAATTGATTTGAGCGGTAACATGATATGATATTTTCAATGGATATTGAGCAAAAAAACAGTAACGACGAGTTGGTAGATAAAAACGGCGGTTTGAATTTGGAGAAGTTTATATTGCCTGGGGCGATAATTATGGCCGGCGTATTAATAAGCGCCGCTGTTATTTATTCAAACGGGGGATTGGGCGGTACGGCCAGAATTGGAGACCCGGTGGTTGCGCCAAAAGCGGTATCCACCGATGATGACGCATATCTTGGCGATAAAGACGCGCCGGTTGTTATAATAGAGTTTAGCGATTATCAGTGTCCTTTTTGCCGTTCGTTTTGGCGTGATACATTGCCGCTTATTAAATCGGAATATATAGCCAGCGGCAAAGTCAGATTTGTTTATCGCGATTTTCCTTTGGATATGCATCCCGGAGCAATGCCGGCCGCGCAAGCGACCGAATGCGCCGAAGAACAGGGAAAATTTTGGGAAATGCACGATAGAATATTCATTGAACAGGAAAAACAGGGTGGGGGAACTGTGCAATTTGGCGTAGATGATCTTAAAAAGTGGGCTGCGGGTATTGGTTTGAATGTAAGCGAATTAAGTTCCTGTCTTAATTCTCAAAAATACGCGGAAGAAGTCAAAAAAGACCTAAATGACGGCCAGACCGCGGGTGTAAGCGGTACGCCCGGCTTTTTTGTCAATGGACGGCTTGTGGTAGGGGCCCAGCCATTCAGCGTATTTAAAGCAATTATTGATGAAGAATTAGCCAAGTAATTAATAAACTTAATTTAATAAGTAATCATGAATAAATTCGCATCGTTGACAATCGCGGCAGTAGCCATGTTGGGTATAGTTGTTTTTCTTTACTCTAGAGATGCCGTTAAAACTCCGATTCCGACTCCAACCCCAACTGTTGAAGGATCATCGACTCCTTCCCCGACCTCTTCGGGAACGCTCCCCGCGCCGTCGGCTGTACCAGGGGTCACCGTCACTTATTCTGATTCCGGATATATGCCCCTTGCCGTTACGATAAAAAAAGGCGAAACAGTTTTTTTTGAGAATAAAAGTTCGGGAATGGTGTGGACGGCTTCAGCCGTTCATCCTACTCATAAAGCGTACCCCGGTTCAG
>JBBTTJ010000038.1:0-7090 GCA_038064315.1 Patescibacteria group bacterium
GTGCTTGCGGAATAATGCAATTACTGCCTGCAACGGCGAATCGATTTAAAACCGGATGCGCTTCGGCAAATATAACCTGCGGCTGGCTTAACGACGCAAATAATGTTCAAACCAATGTTTGCATAGCCATTAATTATTTAAAAAGTTTATCTGGCTCTTGCGGAACAAGCGTAAGGAATCTTGCGGCCGGATATAACGGTGGCGGCGGTAATCTAGGGGCATGTGATGCAAGTGTGAGTTGCGCCAGCTGTTCAATGTGCGGGACTGAAAAAACCCTTCGCTGGGAATGCACATGGGATGGTGCCGACGGCGAGCACAAAGTATGTAATGTTGACCGGGCCGGCGGAAGTTTTAGCGAGACCCGTAAATATGCGCCTAAAGTGGCTTATTGCTATTCAAAATTCGGCGGTTCTTCGGTACCGCCTCCGCCTCCTCCGCCAGGATCGTCGCAAGAAAAAGCAAAAGAACTAATCAGCGTCATAGGTCTCGGTTCTTTTTCCACGGATGCTGATTGCGGCAATCCTTACCACGCGCGTCAGAATATTCAGGATATTGCCGCGGGTAAATTACCGGCGGTGTGTTCACCATCATGTTCTTGCAAAGCCGGCGGAACAAGCGGCAGTGTTACCGTTAATTCTTCACTTTTGGACGGGCTTATACAGTTGAGTAAAAGCGGCGCAATATTTAGAGTAAATTCGCTTACTACCGGAAAGCACAGCCCAAGTTCCACTCATTATAAAGGTAACGGCGTGGATATTGTTCCTAACGGCAGTTCGCCGTCCGAGTGGATAAAAGCGAGAGATTTTCTAAATAGTTTTGGCGGTAACGCTTTTTGTGAAGATAAAAGCAGCAGAGCCGTCAGCAGTTGTTCGCCGATACCGTCATCTGTTGACCATATCCACTGGACCAGATAAATGAATATTATGCCGCTAAAACTTACGGCCGTCATTTTCAGCTTCTCGTTTCTCTTTTTTAGTTTGGCGGCTATTTCTGCCGAAGGATCGGAAGACAGCGATTCTGTTTATCTTTTCTATCTTTACTACGATAACGATCAGTTGTTCGCCGACAGAGATTACGAATTTAAATATGAAGTCGTTCCTGAAGAATTTACTCCGGAGACATACGGCTCGCAACCTCCTTTTAAAGGAGAGATAATAAATTTTAAGAATGAAGTTTCGGCTGAATTCTTGTTTGACCCAAAGCGCGGCGATCCGGGCTTTCTTAACGGCAAGATAAAAGTCAAAGCGCCGTATATACCGGACGGACAAAAAGCAATTTTCTATGACTCCCGGGGAATAACGCTTTTGACGATTTTTGTGAGCGAAAGTTCGTTTTGCGATGATAACGGAATATGCGACTCTGAAAGGGGAGAAAATAAACAAACATGTTCCAACGACTGCGCAAAATCAGCGCCTCCGCCCGTTGGCGGCAATGGTGGACAAAGCGGTGTGCTAACGGCGGTTATTTATGTTTTAATTATTCTGGGCGCGTCCTTGGGCGGGTGGTTTGGCTGGAGGAGATACAAATTAAAAAAGGAATCCTTAGGCCAATTACCCAATAATTTACCCTTAAATTGATGAATAAAAAGTTACTATATTTAAATATTACAAAGACATTGTTATCGGCCTTATTTTTAGTTTTGTTGGCCAGTCCCGCCCGGGCCGCGGGAGAAATTACAATAAAGAATTTTAGTTTGTCTCCTACTGTTGTTCTTACAAATACCGGCAGTACCCGGTTCCAGATGAAATTCGGGATTACTGTTAACCTTAAGGAGTTCAGTTTAAAATGCGGCGCCGACAGCGACAGTTTTAGATGGACCGTAAGAGAAGAGGTGACGGGACCGGATACGGAGAGAGCAGCGGGCGAAAAGAAATTCAGCCGGACTTCGGAAAACATAGATGTTAATGTTGATCAAACCATTACCATTAACACCGGAGGTCTTGACAGCGTCTATGATACGACGACTTATTATGGAAGTGTTTATTGCGCGGGCAGCATACTTTTCTCGTTGGCGGATTCCGCGCCGCCTGTTTTAATAACATTTGGAACGGCATCTGATAAAAAATGGGCCTGCGTGGGGGCAGATAATAAATATGCCTGTAGTCCTCTGAATCTTGAAAATTGCAAAGATGTTCCTGCCGGCGGCCGTTGTCCAACTCCATGTATACAAATAGCCAGTAATCTATGCGGTAAGGATGCCGGCGGCGGCAGCGATAAGAAATATTCTTGTAACAGCGACAAACAGTGTGTTGAAAATTCTAGCGGCACATATACAACCTCAAATTGCGATAATAAGTGTGAAGACGGCGGAGGAGGAGGCAAAACCACTGTATTTAAGATTGATAATCCCATTGAGGCGGATAATCTTATACAGTTACTGGATGTTATAGCTACCTGGCTGTTCAATATCGCCATTCCCATCACGGTGGCGATGATTGTATATGCCGGTATAATATTCCTCATTTCGCGTGGAGATACGGCTAAAGTTTCTCAAGCCAAGAAGATACTTCTTTACGCCGTGGTAGGATTTACTATAATAATGATAGGCAAAGGATTCATTACGCTGATTGAAAGTATTTTAAATCTCGGTAAATCCGCCTGATTATAATATGAATTTTATTACCATTTTAGCCAGCAGTCATTTGACCGACGCTCCGGGAATTAACCTGACGATTCAGGATGTTTTGGGAATTATAACCGGTCTTGCCTGTTGGATATCCAGCGTCGCTCTTGTTTTAGTGGTGGTCGCGGTCATTTTCTACGGAGTTAAATTTATGATGTCCCAGGGCGATCCGACCAAACTGGGGGATGCCAAAAAATCATTTCTATGGGGTCTTGTGGGAATAATCGTCATACTTGGAACTTATACCATAATTGCCACCGTGGCCAATGCTTTGGGGGGCGACTATTCATTCATACCATTGAGTTGTTAATAAACTAATGATCAACGATTTTATATGAAAAATAAAATTTATCAGTTTCTTTTTTATCTTATCTTCTTATTTCCGGTTAATGTTTTGGCCGCCAACGGATTACCGCCGGGACGGGCTATAACTTTGAATTATCTGAACAATGTCGTATTGAACATCAGTATTTTTGTTATAAGAATGAGCGCGGTTCTGGCGGTAATATTTATAGTTTGGAGCGGAATTACATATATGTATGCCGGCGATGACACAAAGAAGGTTGAAGCGGCAAGAGCGCGGCTTATGAGCGGAATAATCGGAGCGGCGATTGTTTTTGGCGTAGGGGTGATACTTCAGACAATTGTCGGCGTTATTACAGGAGATTTTTTCTGCTATGGCATATGTATTTAAGCATGATAATTTGAGTTTAACAGTAAGACGAAGTATAATAAAATAATAATATACAAGAAAGGAGGTTGAAAAATGAGTAAAAAAATTGCAAGGACAACATTAATCGTTTTGACTGCAGTGGCCGTATTGACACCTGTGTTGGCGTTGGCTTTGCCGACCCCGACGCCTCCGGTTACCGGCACGGGAATAACCTTAGTTGAGATACAGGCATTGATCACAAGAATAGCGCAATTCTTAATAGTTGTTGCCGTTATTATCGCAGTTATATTCATTATATGGGGAGGAATATTGTACATGGCGGCGAGAGGTGATGAAGGCAAAGCGGAGACTGCCAAGGCGACAATATACAATGGAATAATCGGAGCGGCAGTCGTATTGGGTGTCGGCGTTATATTGCAGACATTAGCCGGACTTATCACTAGAAGCTTCTTCGCTTAACCATAACTTTTACCATAACTTTACTGGCCAAATAATAAAGTTATGGTAATTTAGTTAAGCATGTTTAATACATAAAGGAGACAATTAATTGTCTCCTTTATGTATTGGTGCCCTCGGCAGGATTTGAACCTGCAATCCCTTTCGGGAACGGCGTCCTAAGCGCCGCGCGTATTCCATTTCCGCCACGAGGGCATAGTATAGCGACTATATAATATACTATTCCAGCGGGTTTCTCTCAAGTGGAGCCGGAGCGCCATAGTTTGAATCAAATCTCTCCTCTTTTGCCAGAAGGCCGCCTTGGTATATTTTTCTTATGAAGTATGCTTTCATGGAACCATTCGCCTTTTGGTCATATTGAAATGGTCCGTCAAGGGCAACTTTTCTCTCATTTAATGAGCCGTAAATATCAAATATCAGCTTAGTTCCGTCCACTTTTGATTGTATAAGGATATGATTGGGCGTATCGTTTCTGAATTTAAGATCCACCACTCCCGGATATACTGTTGAATCATATCCCTGCGGAGCATAGTATTTAACCGGAAAAGAATGGTTTTTTCTTTCAATTATCGGCAGTCCGGCCATTATTGCCGACCTAAACAGAGTTGTTGAGACCTGGCAGATACCGCCGCCGTACTCATAAACCAACTTACCGCTCTTAATGACAAGTTCCGGCTGATAACCGCTTTTTTCATCAACTTCTCCCAGTATTGAGTTGAAAGAAAATTCTTCTCCGGGTTTTAATATTGTGCCGTTGTATTTGGCGGAACCGACTTTTATGTTGTGAATTCTTGAAGCGGGAGAACCACTAAAATTTGACTCGCCCCGGCCGATAAGAGCGGTAATTCCAAGTTCGTTTATCTTGTTCAGAGTTATGTCCGGTTCTATCAGATTCACCGGTAAATTAACTTCTTTTTTGCCGGAGACTATTGCCTCTATAATGATATTTTTGGAAGAATCCATATCCAATTCCAACCCATAGTTGGATGGGATGAACTCCTTAGCTTTACCATCAACAAGTATGAACTTGGCATTTACTGGCCGGGTATTTACAAACGGCGCTATTGAAGCAAGATATTCTCCAACTCTTTCGGATGATATTCTGATATCTTCTTTGCCGGAATAACTTCTTGTATAGGTATCAAACCAGGCATTTACCGTTTGATAAGAAGCGGTTCTCTTGTTCCCTTGAATGTATATATCTAAATTTACTTCTGACTCGCCATTAATTTTTTCGGCAAGGGTTCTAACTTCAATTTTATCAGGTTCTTTGGCCACATCTGCCATATAGAAAGCGAAACCAAATTGAAATCCGCCCAAAACAACAATACCGGCCAGCGACAACCGGCCTAAAAAAATCAGAAAAGTTTTGGAGAAGATCATCTGGTTACTGGCTTATTTTGACCTTTTTTATTTTAGTATTCGCAAGTTTAGGCAGACGAATGGTTAAAAGTCCGTTCTTCATGGACGCTTTCGCATTGTCGGAATCAACATCCTCGGGCAGGATTATTGACCTTGAGAAAGAACCCCAGAATAATTCCTGGTAATAGTAATCAGACGACCTGATCTTTTCCTGCGCCGCTCTTTTGCCTTTTACGGTAACCATGTCATTGGTAACGGATATGTCTATGTCGTTCTGGTCAACGCCGGCTATAGTTGATTGAATGACGATGTCGTCGTCAGTCTGATATACGTCTACCGTCAACTGGCCGTCATGATCTTCCGCTTCTTTTTTTTTGGAGACGGCCAGTAAAGGAGTATATTCTTCGTTGTTGTCTGAAAAAAATTCGTCCATAAGATATAAATTGGCTATTGATTAAAATTGCAAAATTTTCAATTAGGATAATTGAGCTGATTGATTCGTGCGTCTTTCACTTATTTTATCAAATAATATGGAAACAAGGAAAGCCAGGATTATTAACAGGAAGGTTGTGTACACAAGACCTATGACAGGGTTAGCCGATTCCTGGGCGAAAACGATGAGCATGTTGAATACTCCGTGAAAAAGAGTTGCCATGGCAAGCCCGAATAATACAAGCTTTTTCTTGTGTTCATGGAAGAACCATGACATGGCAAGGAAGTAGCCCATGAATCCAGAAGCAAGCGCGTGCAGGAGTGTGGCCCCCACAAATCGAAGGGCCAGCGTATTCAGGGCCGTTTCGGCGCCGTTAGGGATAAGATTGAACATCACAAGCACATTCTCTATGGCGGCAAACCCCAGAGCGGCGGTGATCATATATATCATACCGTCAACCGGCTCATCAAATTCAGGACTTCTGACAACTACCAGATAGACGGCTAGGAATTTCAGGAATTCTTCCACTAGTGACGACCAAAGGAAAAAGGCCGTCGTGCCTTGATACAGAAATTCAAAATTAAATATAGCTCTTAACTCGGAAAAACCCAGCTGGAGCAGGATAGCAAGTGGAGATATGACAATTCCCATCAGAAACGCTTTGATAAGGAGGTATTTAGGTTCCGGGTGGCAGTCCCTTCTTAAGTAAAAAGTCAGCCATAGCAAACTGGGCGCAAAACCCAAAGTTACCAATGTCGCCGCTTGAAAGTAATTCATTTAACCAAATTATATCATTATCAAGCGGGCCATTCTTCCACAATGAGGAGCTTCTTGTCTTTGAGCGGGAGTTTTGACCATATTTCTTCTGTCACAAACGGCATAAACGGGTGCAATAGCTTTAAAGAAACGACGAGTGTTTCCAAAAGCATTTTTTGCGCCGATGCTTTTGCGGCGACATCTTCACCGGCTAATTTGG
The DNA here is from genome assembly GCA_038064315.1 of Patescibacteria group bacterium. Classification (GTDB taxonomy): domain Bacteria; phylum Patescibacteriota; class Minisyncoccia; order 2-02-FULL-40-12; family GWA2-44-9; genus 2-01-FULL-43-22. The sequence goes on from JBBTTJ010000038.1 coordinate 6,524, forward strand.
TCTTGCTTTCCTCTACTATTTTATCCGCGAAAGTGTGCCAGATGTAGTGATATATTTTTTCCGCCGCCAGATAAAACCGAAACTGCTCCATATCATCAGTCACATCTTCAGATATTGAATTAAGTTCATCTAAATTCTTTTGATCCTCCGGCAGGAGTTTTTCTTGAAGGTCTTGCGTATCAGGCAGATTTATCAAGACAAACCGCGCGATATTCCAAATTTTATTAGCGAAGTGTTGCTGTCCTCTTATCTTGTCTTCGGCCAGCGCCAAGGAAGTACCCGGAGTGTTTCCGATTACCAGGCCCATACGCAATGCGTCAGTGCCGTATTTTGCGGTCAGATCCAGAGGATTAATTACATTTCCTTTACTCTTGCTCATCTTGTTTCCTTTGGCGTCTAAAACCAGTCCGTGCAGATACACGATATTGAATGGAATTTCCCCCGTTACATATAAACTGAACATAATCATGCGGGCTACCCAGAAAAATATTATTTCTCCCGCGGTTTCCATAACATCAGTCGGGAAGAATTTCTTATAATCCCCGGAATCAGGATGTCCTAAACTTG
>JBBTTJ010000039.1:0-14496 GCA_038064315.1 Patescibacteria group bacterium
GCCAATGCCGGTTCTTTTTTCAAAAATCCGCTTGTGCCGATAAATAATTTTAAAGATTTATTGCGGAACTATCCTCATCTGAATGGCCGCGAGCCGCGTAACGGTTATATCAAATTGTCTGCCGCTCAACTGATAGAAAAAGCAGGTTTAAAAGGTAAAAGGGCCGGCGATGTCGGTGTTTCCGATAAACACGCTTTAGTTTTGGTAAATTACGGAAATGGACTGGCCAAAAATATAAATGAACTTGAGGCAGTCATAAAAGAAGCCGTAGAAACCAAATTTGGAATAAAACTTGAGACAGAAGTGGAAAAAATCATCTGTGGATAAACGACATTGAATGTCGTTTATCCACTTGCAATAAAAATATGAATATGGTATAATGAAACTATCAGAGTTCTTTAAGGAGGTATTCATGAGGTTATTGAAGTTAGGTGAGGATTTTGGATTGCTGGAGGAGCAAGAATTAGAAGATGACATGCCATATCGGGGCGACCCCCTTAGGCGTAGACCTAAAAGTCTTAACCTATCACCATGGGAGGGTGGGAGTTGGGATAAGGATGACGATGACCCACCTCCAGAATAGGTTAGTTAGATGTCAGTTTTATCCAGTATAAAACTGACATCTCTTTCCGTGAACTTTTCAGAAGAGTTTGCAGAAAGAGATAAAGTATGATATACTGAATCTTAAGTACATTTTATAAATAATTGGGTCCGGAAACGGGTTCGAAATAAGCCAATTAATGCGTGATATCTAGGCATTCAAGTAAGAATTTAGGCCGTAAAGATAGATAGGAGTTTCTTTCATTCTAGAAATAGTAGAAATATCCGTTAAGTATTGTTGGTTTATTTCGGGCCCCGTTTCCTCTAAAAACGCTCTATCAGGGAGCGAATCCTGGGGGCCCACAAGAAGATCGTGGCTTCGCGCTTATCCTTCTAACTAAGCGGCAATTGTTCACCTCCTTGCAATTGTTACCGAACCATGATCCCACACCCCTCAAGAGTATCGCTCTTGATGGGTGTTTTTTATCTTTCTATTTTCCACACAAAAATTGAGTTACCGATCGTGATAATCGGTTTATAAGCGTCAAGCCAGGCATAGCTGGTTTTCGGATTCTCCCGCGAATTCATGTAGAATGTGGCTGATACGGCAATGTAACCGCCGTCAGGATTTTGAGCAAGAAAATCGCGGGCGCTGTTGTATGTTCCCGCGTGTATCCAAACCAGCTTATCTTTTAAATAATATCTCTGGTCTGCCCAGCCGAAATAATCCAGATTAATCTTATCAATATCATTTTCTTCCGCCCATATCGCAAGCCGTTTCAAATCTTGCCCCCAATCTAAATTGGAATCAACCGCATAGCGGTAACCGCCGGATGGTCCGCCGGCAATCTGATTAAAGTAAGTAAGATAATAAGGGTGAACTGAAACGGCCTCATAAATATACCAGCCAAGAAGAAGAGATAATGAAAAAGTGGAACCTAAAAATAATCTTTTAAAATTTATGTTATTATTTTGCGTTTTGCGTTTTAAGTTTTGAACCATATTTGAAAGCTGGCCTCCCAAAAGGATGAAAACAAAACCGTAAGTCGGCAGGAGATGCCTTACGCCGATATTAAGATTCGCGTTGATGCTGAAATACCAATATATCGCAAGCCATAAAAGCATTGAGAATTCCACAAAATATTCGCGGACCCAATTCTTAATTTTTTGAAATTTTAAATTTGAAATTTTAAATTGTGTTTTGATTATCAGGTAAAATAATACCGCTATAGTTAACAGCCAAAACGCGATAGGTTCCTTTATCGCATAAACTGTCGGAAAATAATGTTTCCAGGCGTAATTTCTGACTTCACCGAGGAAGAAAGTGGTATTGCCTCCCTTACTTCTTTGAACCACCATTAATATTCCGCTGGCGTAGTAAGCCAGAGATCTTATGGCGGGTTTGTCCGACGCCCAAACAACCGGGTCGGCAAACAGACGATTGCCATACGAAGCAAGATTTGATTCTGTGTCATTTTTTTGTTTTTCGGGAGGATAGTTTATGATGTGAAGAGCATAGACCGGCCAGACAACGATAATTATTCCAACAGCCATTAATAACAGAGAGCGGATGAAGACAGCGGCAGAATGTCTGAAAGAAAACGAATTTGCCATACACCACGCTATAGTCATCAGTACAAACAGAGGCACTATGAGCACAACGGAAAATTTAGTAAGTTGGGCGATGCCGAAAGCAACTGCGGCAAACCAGAACCTTCCCCAAGTTGGTTTTTGAATAAACTTAAAAAAGAAATATGTTCCCAACAGCACGCCGAACAATGCCGGCACATCAGTGGTAACGAATCGTGAATGAGCCAAAACAGTCGGCGAGAATGAGAATAGTAATATTGCTATAAAAGCGGCTCTTTCGCCGTATCTTTCATTCGCAAATCGGTATATCAGGACAGCTGACAACAGAAAAAATATAAGCATTATTATTTTAGCTGTTCTTGTGACGGCATCAACATTATTTGACCGGCTATAAATAAGTGTTCTGCCGAAGTTCCATTGGCCGTTTACATCCGTAGTCCAGTATTGGGTGGAAAATGCCGTTTGGTCCATGTCTTGTGATAACAAAGCAAATCCGGCCAGGTCTTTTGCCAAAGGAGGGTGTTCGGGATTCAAACGGAAATCACCCTTGGTGACATATGAATATCCGGCTCCGACATGGGGTATCTCATCAACGATGAAAGAGTCGTCCCACAAGCTCGTGATGGCCAGAACCAGAGCAACCAGTACCGCAAATGCTGAAAAACTTTTGTAGGTCATAATTAAGTATCACACTATTTTTGAAATTTCCAGGACAGCTATTGAGAGCAGTAAAGCAATCATCGCCAGCAGTGGCGCCGCATCCAGTCCAACCAAATCTTTGTGCTGATGGGGATAAACGATATAATTCCACCTGTTTAGTTTTTCTATAACCCACCATAGCCCCTTTGCCGATAATATCATTATAGGAGGCAGTATTATGCTTAACGCCAAAACTGACGGCAATCCCGCCGTCAGCAAGACCGGTATCGGCATTATGAATAACCATAAGAAAATAAGCGTATGCGCTACCGAGAGGTGGCCATGTTTTCTTTTTAGCCAGTGGGTCATTTCTTTGATCAATCCTATGACGAAAAATATGCTCAATGGCCATGATATCAGGTTTCCGTTGCCGAAGTTTATCAATAACAGTTTATCAACTATCCATATAAAATTTCCATATATTTGAGCAAACGGTTCCGTGCTTGCTAATACAAAATTATCTGCGGATAAAATGAAACCCGGATTTTGCCAAACATAAAATCCGACAGGCAGAACTACAGTCATAACCGTAATAAGAAGAAGAGAAAAGCCGCCGAGAACACGCGCTTTGGTTTGTTCGTATTTTGAAAGAGAGAAGTCATTTTTAATGTATTCCCAATAATTCCAGAATACCAACAAGAAAACCAGCGGCGCCATGAAATATTCTCTGCCGGTATAGAATCCCGCTCCTCCGAACAACCCGGCCAGAAAGAAATCAAAAATACGGCCGTATTTAAGGCCGTTCCATATAAAGTAAAAAGAAAATATGAGAGTAAAAGAGGTAAAGATATCTTTAGAGCCGAGTTTAGAAACCATAACATGCCAGAAAGATACGGCAAGCAGGAAAGAAGAGAGCGCGGCCAGTTTTTCGTCAAACAGTTCTTTGACCAGCAAATAAAGGCCGATGACGGACAATACGCCAGCCGAGACGGAAAGCATCACGGAGATTTTTTGCTCCAACGAAAGCGTCTCTAAATCCAGGCCGTATAATCTCGCGATAACGGCTATAATTATAATGCCGGTCATTACCCAGAAGTTGTCCTTTTTCGCCTTAAACACACACCAATCCTATCAGAAATTTATTTTTTGTTTTTCCACAGTTGGCATATTGCTTTTTTTTGATACTATATACTTACGCTATGCCTAATTTTGAGAATCAGAAAGTATCTTCGGAACAAATAAAACCACTGGAAAAAAACTCCGAAGATTTGTATTTGGATGCGCTTGAAAAGAAGAGAGATACTCTTTTGTCTTTCCGTACTATGAATGATTTTAGAAAAGGCAAAAGACCTGAAGAAATGGCCCCTGAAGAAATTGAGAAATATAAACTTTTAAAGGAGGACTGGCGATTAAATAAAGATAAATCCATGAGTGTTTGGGATGATTTATCGGAAGATTATCAGCAGGAACTTGTTACTATGACTCGCCTTTACGATGTGCAGGCCAAATTAACGCTATTAAAATTAAAAAATAAGTCGAAATTGGAAACAGGTGAATCAACAACAACGGAAATTCCGACAGATGAACCCGCTGCGACAGAAAATCCAAAAATAGAAATTGAAGAAAAACAGAAACTTTCTGCTGAATCTACAGAAAAATCCGAAGACACTGGAGAGGAGTTGGAAGAACGCAAGGAAGCAGAGGCGGATGCCAAGAGAAGGGATGGCATTACAAACAGAATAGATGAAATAGATAAACTTCTTACGGGAAAATATGGGACTTCTACTTTTGTTATTGGCAGAGAGTCGCTTAAAGAGGAAATCAGAGCTTTAGAAAATGAAAAAGCGAGTCTTGAAAATGAGCTTGGATCGCCGGAAGGCAAGGTCGGAAAAATATGGGGAAACAGAATAAAAAATGTTTTCAAAGAAAGAAGGGAACAAATAGAAACCAAGTCGCCTGTGGTGAGCGAAGTCGAACCAGAAGGTTCGCGGCAGTGGACTGCTTTGGGTTGGCTTGCCGAACGGGGCAAAGGTATTTTGTCTGCTGGTATTTGGGAAGTTCGCCAGGCCTGGAGATTTCAGAGAGGAACCAAACTTTCCGCTAAACATCTTGAAGAAGGATCAAAGTTCATTCAAGTTGAAGATGAAGCGGAAGCGGACAAGATTTACAATGAAATTCATGATTTAATGAAAGAAAATAATATTACCACTGTAACGGCTCCTGAATTTATGGATATTGCCCAAAAAGTTACTGCTGAAAAAGCGGCTGTAAATAACGCTAGAATAGACCTGATAGTTGAAGCCACGGTTAAAAACCTAAAAGAAAGATTGGTGAAATATCGCGGTCAGGGAACTGACGAGACGGTTTTGACGCCAGAAAATCTTAAATTAGTAGAAGAAGATTTAAGGACGCAGTTAGGCAAAATGAGAAGCGGAGCGACTCTGAAAGATGTTAATAATTTTGCCAAAGTAATGCGCGATAATATGGATAAGAAATGGTGGCTAAGATATGTATATGCTCCGCTGGAAGCGTCACTGCTTGGCTATCTGGCTTACAGCTATCTTCCATGGTCAAGCTGGCTTCGCGGCGGAAACATGATTACGGGCGGCGAAGATATAAATTTGCCGGCGGAAGAAGCCGGTCAGAGATATATGGATAATAACCTCTGGGAAGAGTCCAGAGAACAGCTTAAAGAAATAGGAATTGATAATCCGACAAACACGGAAATTCAGTCAGTAGACAGCGCCGCCGCGCAAGAGAATAATGTAAGGGTGGTGAATCCTGATACAGACCAAACGATATGGCCTGAAACTGCGGACGGCCAGACCAAAGACATAAACATGATGAAAGGCCTTATAAAATGGGGCGCGGCTCACAAAGCGGCGCTTGCGATAAAAGCGGCTCGCGTTGCCGCCGGTATGTTTTAATATTTAAAACTTTAATATGAATGAATTAAATAAAGCGCAGGAACAAATTGCCGATAAAGTGGGAAAATTATTGGCTGAATCACCTTTGGATGAGGATGTCAAAGAAGTTTTGCTTGAAGGAATAGATAAACTGCCTAAAGAATTGCTGTTCAAATTGTTAGACGCTTTGGAAAACGAAAAAGAAGCGCTTGAAAAAGTTGTTTTTGAAGTTAAGCTATTTTTGAAAGAACAGGATGCTAATTGGGAACAAACGGCAAAAGATCAGCAAAAAGCGGCGGATACTATCGCTGACGCTTGGCTGGAGAAACTGAAATAAAAGTAGAAAGTAAGAAATATATAAACTCAAAAATCGCCATTTGGGGCCGATTTTTGTTATATTGACAAACATATATCTATTATGTTATAATTTAGGCATACAGTTGAGGGAGTTCATAAACAATATAACTGGTCTGAAATATGGCCAAAGGAGAAGGTATGATTAGTCGTTTGATGTTCGCTATGGTTGCTGTTATTGTTGTTCTTATGGGCATAATAACAATTGGTCGTTACTTTTTGTCCGATGGTGTTAATGTCGTTGTTACTAATGCCGCGACCGACCTGGTCATCGGCCAAACCTATGAGGTTGCAGATTTTGAGACATGTTCATTGCCGGATAAGTCATCGGCCCTTGAGTGGCATTTCGGCGGTGTTGATCGTTCCCGGCGAAATCAATTAACGCCGAAGCTCGATGGCCGTGGCCGTCGAATTCTCCGAAAGTCCTCCGATATTCCGGCCGGCACGATGAGACTCCGCAAGGTTGTGGAGCATTCAGAGGACCCGACATTAGAAGGATTCAAATACGGTACCTATGTCAGTCACTGGGAAAGTCTGGTGATTGACTATAACGGCCAGATCCAACCGCATGGTATTGTTCGTCCATGCGGCCCGGCTCGCAGTTAGCGCGCTCCGCTCCGAGAATGGAACCTGAAATATGGTTCCGCTCCCGGAGCGGTTTTTTTATTTGTTGATTAAAAATTATTAGTTTGTGGTATTATTAAGTAAAATATTATGCCTACCATTGAACAAGAAATAACTCAACTTGAGAAACAGATTGCCGAAAAAAGAGCCGCTTTGGGAGCTGAAGGAAAAGATGGCAAAGAATTACCTTCAGAAAAGGAGATGCTTTACAGCGCGGTTGGAGAAAGAATACAACGACAGATTCCTCAATATACTCCCGCGCCCAAACCGCTTTCCACGCAGTCGGACGATGATGATGAGAATAATGACCCAAGCTATGCCGAACCTAAACTAAAAGACAAAGTTCAGGAGTTTGTCAATGTCGTTTTTAATAAAAGCCTGGAAGAAGGTATCAAGAATGTCTCAAAATCCAACAACCCGGCGCTGATTGACGCATTCCATGATATTCTTGCGGACGAACTTTATAATATGCTGGTGGACAGGAAAAAACTGGAACAAATCAAATAGTTGCCTTTATTTCTAATCATAATCTATCTCATAGTCATCGTTATTATTTTTGTCGCCGCTTTAGTTTTGCTTGGTTCGTTAAGGACTAAAGGCAGTATCGCGAGAGCTCTTAATATGTCGCTTTTTTTGATAACTCTTCCCCGTAATTCTTCGGCGGTTTCGGGACAGGGACAACAGAGAACGGAAAAAGATCTTATATCCGTTATGGAGCAGTTGTATTCCTCATTCTCTAACATCCATTCCAAGGGCTGGAACAAGTTCATATACGGCGAGCCGTATATATCTCTTGAAATGGCGGTGCATCATATAGGCGATGAGATATTTTTCTATGTGGCTGTTCCAAAGACATACGAACAGATATTTGAAAAGCAGGTTCACGGATTTTTTCCTGACGCTGAAGTTGAGAGAAGCAGGGATTACAATATATTCAATCCGGAGGGTGTTTCCATCGGCGCGTTCGTAAAACTTTCCGCAAATCCGATATTGCCATTCAAAACATACCATAATTTACAGGCTAATCCTTTGAGCGAAATAGCCACTTCTTTGTCCAAGCTTGAAAAAGAAGGAGAGGGCGCGGCTATTCAAATATTAATGCGGCCGTCGCATCGGACTGATTTGAGAAAACTTGCCCAAAAAACAGCCAGAGAAATGCAAAGCGGATTTCCATTCAAGGACGCTTTATCAAGGGCCCAAAAACCACCCAAAAAACCGAAAGAAGGCGAACAACAACAGCCAAGAATAGTAACTCCTTTTGAAGAAGAAATAATTAAGAATCTTCAATCTAAAGCCAGTAAGCCGATTTTTGACGCCAATATTAGAATTGTTGTTTCAGCCGGCGATGAAATGAGAGCCAAACAGCTTCTCGGCGATATAGAGGGTTCGCTGGTGCAGTTTACGGCCAATGAGATGAACAGTTTAAAAACAGTAAGTTTGTCGTCCGGCGCTCTGAAGAGATTGCTGTTTAATTTTTCTTTCAGAATGTTTGATAAAAATCAGACCGTTACATTATCAACGGAAGAAATCACCAGTTTGTATCATTTTCCGGTGGCGTCCGCTTTCGCGCCAAGGATTAAATTCCTAAGATCAAAGTCAGCCGAACCGGCGCCGAATCTTTCAAACAGCGGCATTATTATCGGACGCAATATATTCAGGGGAATAACCAGCGCCGTCAGAATGTCAAAAGACGACAGAAGAAGGCATTTCTATATTTTGGGCCAGACCGGCACGGGTAAATCAACCATGATGGAAAATATGGTATATCAGGATATTGCGGACGGTGACGGCGTTGCGTTCATTGACCCTCATGGAAGCGCGATAGAAAAAATATTAGGCGTTATACCGCCTGAAAGGATGGAAGATGTCATTGTCTTTGACCCTTCCGACTTAGGCAGACCGCTGGGCATAAATATGCTTGAATATGACATAAGATATCCGGAACAAAAAACTTTCATAGTTAATGAGCTTTTGAGCATATTCCAAAAACTCTTCCTCGCTGAAACAATGGGGCCGATGTTTGACCAGTATTTCAGGAATGCCGTTTTACTTCTTTTAGATGATTATCAAAATGAAAAACCCACGCTGGTGAATATCCCAAAAGTGCTTACCGATGAAAAATACAGACGGGATAAACTCTCCCGCGAAACCAACCCGATAGTCAAAAATTTTTGGGAACTTGAAGCGGAAAAAGCGGGCGGAGAAGCGGCGCTTGCGAATATGGCTCCCTATATCACTTCCAAAATAAACGGCTTCATAGCCAACGAGTATTTGCGCCCTATACTTTCGCAAGCGGAGAGTTCATTCAATTTCAGAGATATTTTAGACAACAAAAAAATATTGCTTGTAAATTTATCCAAAGGAAGAATAGGCGATATAAACGCCAATCTTCTCGGTATGCTTATAGTCGGGAAACTCCTTATAGCCGCTTTATCGCGCGTAGACGCTCCGGAAGAGCAAAGAAACGATTTTTATCTTTATATAGACGAATTTCAGAACTTTACCACCGACAGTATCGCCACAATTCTTGCGGAAGCCAGAAAATACCGGCTTAATTTAACAATAGCCAATCAGTTCATTAAACAATTAGCGGATAAAATACGCGATGCCGTGTTTGGCAATGTCGGTTCGCTAGCCGCGTTCAGGGTCGGCGCCGATGATGCCGAATTTCTAAAGAATCAGTTTGACCCTGTTTTTTCGCCGCAGGATTTAATGAATATTGATAATTTTAATTGCTATGTTAAATTGCTTATCAATAATCAGACAAGCCGTCCGTTCAACATAAAAATAGATCCGCCCCACGAATCGGATGCGGAGACGGCTCAAAAGATAAAAGAGTTCTCCAGAATTAAATATGGCAAAATTCAGTAAAAAAGATCTGTATTTTTCCTTAACAACCGGCTTAACAACCGGTTTTATTGCATGGCAAATATTTGTTTTTCTTGAATTGCCGGAATTTGCGGGCGTATCATACTCCTGGCTGATTATTTTAATTCCGATTCTTTGGTTTCTTGGAATTAATCTGGGATATTTTTTGGGGCAATGGCTGGCGTTCTTCAACCAATTCGGCAAGTTCGCGGCAGTCGGCCTCACTAATGCCGCCGTTTATTTTGCCATACTTAATATCCTTATTTCCCAGTCTGGTATAAATAAGGGGATTTGGTATTCAGTATTTGTAGTTTTGGCTTTTACCATTGCGACTGTGCATAGTTATTTTTGGAATAAATTTTGGGTGTTTGAAACGGCAGGCAACGGAGCAGGCAAACAGGAGTTCGGCAAATTTTTTGGCGTGTCTATAGTTGCCGGATTGATCAATGTCGGCATCGCGTCAGGAGTTGTTAATTTTGTAGTTCCTCTTTGGGGATTAACTCCTAATCAATGGGCTAATATCGGCGGCATCGTCGGTTCCGCGGTTGCATTAATGGCAAGTTTTACCGGGTTTAAATTAGCGGTATTTAATAAATAGAATGCTATACAGAAAATACAGGCCGCAAAAATTCTCGGAGGTGGTGGGGCAGGAACATGTGGTGAAGACTCTTCAGGGAGCGTTAGAAAGCGGCCGGGTGGGCCACGCTTATTTATTTGCCGGTTCCAGGGGCACCGGCAAAACTTCATTGGCCAGGATTTTTGCCAAGGCTCTTAACTGCGCGGAATTTAAAAGTAAAGGCAAAGATGTTCCCTGCGATAAATGTTCCGCTTGTCTTTCAGTGAATAACGGAATTTCTCTTGACCTGATTGAAATAGACGCCGCATCGCGAACCGGAGTTGATGATATAAGAGAGCTGAATGAATCGGCGATGGTTTCCGCGCCAAGCGGGGGATATAAGGTATTTATTATTGACGAAGTCCATATGCTTTCAAAATCGGCTTTTAACGCTTTGCTTAAAACTCTTGAAGAACCGCCTGCTCATGTCATATTTATACTTGCCACCACCGAACCGCACAAAATATTGCCGACTGTATTATCCCGCGTGCAGAGGTTTGATTTTAAACGGCTAAATCACTCGCAAATTTCAAATAAATTAAAACTGATGGCTGAAAAAGAAGGCATCAAAATTACCGACGAAGCGATAAAAACCATCGCCATGTCAGCCGACGGCGCGTTAAGAGACGCGGAAGTCGCTCTTTCCAAAATACAGGCGTCAACGCAGTCAGCCCGGGAAATTAATGATGATGAGGTGAGCGAAATACTGGGCCTCGCTTCATATAGATATTATCCGGAATTTATCGGTTATATTCTCAACAACGACAGAATCGGAGCGATTAATCTTATACAAAAAATATATCTGTCGGGAATTGATTTGGAAAATTTTACGGGCAATCTTGTGGAATATATGAGAAAAATTCTGATGGCGAAAATAAATCCGGCCGTGCTTGCCTCCGTAAACGGTATGAACGGCGAGGAAATCCAAAACATATCGGCGTTGGGACAAGGCGTGGAGGGGCAGAGACTGGTTAAAATAATAGTAAGTTTATCAACCGCAAGAAACGAAATTAAATATTCCCCGGTACCCCAATTACCCTTAGAACTGGCAATTATTGAACTAACCAACTAACTATTGATAACGACATCGGGTGTCGTTATGTGGATAACTTTCAATGAAAAACATTATTTTACTTGGATTAACATCACTTTTGGCTGACTTCTCGTCGGAGATGATACAGCCCTTAATGCCGTTCTTTATTATTTCTTTAGGCGGAGCCGGAATCGCAGTCGGGCTAATTGGCGGAACGGGCGACGCGCTGGCAGCTGTTTTTAAAGTTTTTTCAGGCCGGTTGGCCGATCAAAGTAAAAAATACAAAAAGTTCGTTTATTTCGGTTACGGGTTTTCGGCCATATCCAAGTTTTTATTTCCTTTAGCGGCAACCTGGTCGCATATTTTAATTTTACGGCCGATTGAAAGAATAGGTAAAGGCCTGCGGGATGCGCCGAGAGACGCCATCATTTCTGAATCAAACGGCGGAACAGCCGAAAAAAGAGGATTTGGTTTTGGCGTTCAGAGAGCCATGGATAGTGTCGGCGCCATAATCGGTTCAATCGTTGCATATATTCTTTTTGTAAACTTAGGCGTTTCGTTTCGTTACATATTTTTAATCGCCGCCATTATCGCTTTAACGGCTCTTATACCTATATTCTTTGTCAAAGAACCCCGCTCGCTTACTGAAAGAAAAATAAATCATAAAAAATTTTCTTTCAAAAATCTATCGCCGCAGTTAAAGCGATTTATTTTAACGGCGACCGTATTTAATTTTGCAAATTTTAATTTTATGTTCTTTATTCTTAAAGCCGGCGAGGTGTTTAAAGATATCGGGGGTATTGGCTTGCCGATACTGCTGTATATATTTTTTAGCGTCTTTGACGCTTCGTTATCCGCTCCGGCCGGCCGATTATCTGACAAGATAGGCCGTCAGCCGGTCTTAACCATCGGTTATTTGCTTTTTGCCGTCACTTCTTTTGGTTTTATTTTTGCCGATAGCTTATTCGCTCTTATGGGACTATTTGCGCTTTACGGGGCATTCAGAGCATTTATAGATGCGAGTCAAAGAGCGTTTGTTTCGGACCTGTCGCCCATAGAGGACAGGGCCGTTTCTCTCGGTATTTTTGAAATGTCAATCGGTCTGGCTTTAATCCCCGCCGGTCTTATCGCCGGTTTTCTTTGGAATATAGATCCGGCCTACACTTTTGTTTACGGTTCAGGCCTTTCGCTTATTGCTTTAGCCGCATTTCTTCTGACGGTAAAAAGCAGCCGCGTTCAAGGATTAAGTCATTGAAATAAACTCATTTTTAGTGTATGTTATCGGAATAGTATCCCTCGTTTCTCTCGGGATGAATATCCTCCCGTAACGGGAGGATATTCATTGCGGGGTCGTCTAATGGTAGGACACCAGGTTTTGGTCCTGGGTACATAGGTTCGAGCCCTATCCCCGCAGCCGACGAGTGAAGGTGAGGAGGTGCCGAGGGTAGCAACCCGAGGTGCGCGTTATTGTTTTTATAAGCGAAAGGCAATTTGACCCTGAGGCAGTAAGCCGAAGGGCATTGTTCTGAAGCCAGTAGGCGGCGGGTGCCATGTTGAGATAGGTTCGGCTTCCGAGGAGCATAATCCAATGACAATAAAAAAATCAATAGAAAAAATCGGAGAAGCGCTAATTAAGGATACCAATTATAAAAATTACCCTGATTTGGTTTGTGACCAGAGCCGAGGCATTATCCCGCGTGGATTGATATTTGAAGATAGTGGAAGAGATTTGAATGCTGTCGGTAGCGTTATCGTGGGTTTAAACCCTGGCCAGTCTAAAAAAATTGACCGAGCCTATTTTAAGGGGGCATTTGATAGAAAAGCATTAACATATCAAGTCAGTGTTAGTTTTTGGAATAGCAAGTATCGTACATGGAAATATCATAATAGACTAAGAAGTGTTTCTGATAAGTTAGGATTAAAAGGCCCCATCTTATGGACTGAACTTGTGAAATGTCAGAGCAAAAAACGGGGTATCTTAAGAGTTCAAACAGTCAGAGATGATATTCATAAATATTTACTAAAAGAGATAGCGGTTATTCCAGAGAGCTGGCCTCTAATTGCTGGCGGAAACAAAGCATATGAAATTTTAAGCTATAGCTTTCCGAATCGTCTTGTAATAGGCGTACCTCATCCCACTGGAACTTTTGGTGGCCACTGGTCAAATCATATAAATGATAAAAAGATAAAAATATTAAAGAATGTTATTAAAAAAAGTCATCCAGTAGCAATACATACTAAGGATATTGAATAAAACTATGGAATGCGCTGCTTGTAAAAATAAAATTACTGAGGGTAGTATATCTGCAGTAGACAGAGATTTCTGTTCAGATATTTGCCACCTTCGCTTTTGGAAGGATGAGATGCCAAATCTAGGTGGCAATTTTATATCCGACGAAATGATAGAAGAACTAGACAAACTAGCTGGCCAAGAGAGAAAAGACCAATATAACGAGATTAATAATTTTGTATTAGACCACATGATGGATAGCAAATTTTTCTTTAAGCTTAGAACCTCTGATCCAAAAGATGACGACTAACGTAACGAGTGTTTACCGTGTCACTTTTGTCACTTTTTATAGCGCTCAAGGAGCGTCGTTATGGTAAAATATAATTAGTTTAAATAACCCTTATGGGGCTTGACCATCAAAAGGTCTGAGCCCGAGGAGGCCAGCCAAGGTTGGAAGTATCGAGATGACCAGAAAGCGTAGATTTTTCCTACAATTTTGTAGAAACGGTATCTGACACCTTTTCCTCACCCTTGCTCTTTCCTCCCTGCGCGGAAAAGGTTAGGGAACTCCCTAAAATCAATAATCCCATTTTGGGATTATACCATAATAGGATATATCATACAAACAAGTATGAGCAAGTCAGTTTACTCAAAAGACTATAAAGTCATCATAGAACGCCTAAAAACGGCGCGTGTTAATGCTGGTCTATCCCAACAGGCGGTAGCCGATAAACTTGGGAAACCGCAATCCTATATCTCAAAGATTGAATCCGGCGAGAGACGGCTTGATGTTGCTGAAATGAAAAAGCTCGCTGTGATTTATAAAAAGTCGGTTGATTACCTTTTGAAATAATTATGACTTCACGAATACAAGAAATGTTGGCTGGTAGGGATGATATTGTAGATTACTCTGCTGTAATCAAGAAATTCCCTTGGCTAGTGCAAAGAGATCAAGATTGTATATTAAGTCCCGATAGCGATGGGCTGCTTTGTGGATTGTTTGTATCTCACTATCTAAACTGGAAAATACGCGGTTTTTACGATGGGAAAATTATGGTTTTAGAAAAGGGATTTAAACCCAAAGATTGTATTTTCC
>JBBTTJ010000040.1:0-2105 GCA_038064315.1 Patescibacteria group bacterium
TGAAAAGTCAATTGCCGATCATCTAGCAAACAACCATTATAATCAAAGAAAACTGCTCTTATCACTTCCAAACCCCTATTGGAAAACAACTTTCCAGATATTAACACAAAAACTTAAAAAATCAAAACAAAACACGACCAATTGGTCGTGTTTTGGGGTGGTTTACCACGAGTAAGTCAATCAATTTATTGATTGACGAATCGAGTGGGCGGTATAGGATTTGAACCTATGGCCCCTGCAATGTGAATGCAGTGCTCTACCGCTGAGCTAACCGCCCGATTAATAAGCTATAATCCGAGCTTATTGATAATCTTCTCATGGGGACCTTCAAGCAATACTCTGATAAATCTATCAAACATACCGTAGCGGTACTGAAATTCATCTTTGTCCATCAGAGTAAATTTAAGCTCCTTGCCGACCTCCGCTTCCAAGGCCGTGAGAAATACCCTTAGTTTATTCTTACTTATATCATCCCCAACAATGAACAGGTCGGCAACCGTTTCATAAAGGTCCACTCCGCTATTCTCCGTTATAAATATTCCGGAGATAACAGCCAGCTTGATCCTTCCAAGACCCATAAGTTTTTTTATCATTTTATCTTTTTCCGCCGGCGACGACTTAAGTATTAAAGTTTTCAGCTCTCCGAAAAACTCAAACTCCGGGTTGAGAAAATAGGTCGCTCGTCCGACTTTAACAATTTTTTTGGATTCTTTTCTAATGTGACGCTTTTTTCCCATTGGTTTATATCCTGTTCTTCTTGATTACCTTCAATTCCGACAGCAAATTAAGTTCCTTCTCAATATCTTTAAGCGGCTCCTGAATTTTCATTGAAAGTTCAGCCGCATTAAAATTCCCGGGATAATTCCTGAACAAAAACCGAAGCAATTTGACTCTTATGCGAGAACCGAACAACTTATCAAGAGTTGTGCCATTTGCCATAAATCTAAATTATATTTAAAATTAATGATAGGATAATTGAATAGAGGCGATTTTGCAAATAATTCAGCAAAATATTTTTATAACATGGATAAGATATTTTTAAAACCAACATCCAGGGAAATAAGCATAAGAGGTAATTCCAAAGAAGGCCGTACCGATGTTTTTGCCTACGATTATTATAATGACGAGGACAAGAGAAAACTTGGAGGCCTATACATGATCGGCAATGTTAAACAAGACGATACCGAAAACACTGAAAATTATCCGGATGTCGCCTATGTCACTAACCTAGTCGCCTCCCTGGCTAAACGCGAATACTATTCAAAATCCGATGCGTCTCCACGCGATGCGTTTTTGACAACTCTTAAAAAAATAAATGATGTCGTGGAAGAATTCTTCAGGAACAAATCTCTAAAGGTCAATATTGGCATATTTGCCATTGCCGGAAATGATATTATGATATCCAAATTCGGCAAATTTAAAATAATTCTAGGCAGACCCGCCCGCGCAGGCGGAGAATCAAGAGCGATAGATATACTTAATAATGTGGATCTTTTCAACAAGGAACAAGGCGAGGAGAAAGAATTTTCCAATATTGTTTCAGGAAAAGTAGCGGCTGGAGATAAGATTTTTGCTTTTTACCCAAATCGTATGGTTACTGCCAGAGAAAAGGTCATCAAAACTGAACTTTTAACATCAGATGCCGGCCAATTTTTGGATAAAATAAACTCCATAAAAGAATTAAAACCGGATTTTGACTGCGGAGCTCTGCATATTTCTCTGAACCATCACAAAGAGCCCGCTATCGTGAAAAAACCGAAAATGACGACCCAGGAAACTCCGCCAACCGGAGATGTGTCCATAAATCTTGCCAAGGCGGACATAAAAGAACTTAAACCGGCTATGAAAATAAAGGATCATACTTCTGACATCATACCGAAAACACTCGAACCGGCTATAGAAATACCCAAAATAATATCTTCAGAATTTTCTCTTGGAAGAAAAACAAACCCCCTGCTCTCGCCGATATTTGCCGGCATAAAAATTGCGAAGCGTCTTTACGGCCGGAATATTAATTTAAAAAGTAAATTTATTATCCTGTCATTTGTAGTCGGCGTATTAGCGATAAGCGCCGTATTGGTTAGAACATTCATTATAATAGACCC
>JBBTTJ010000040.1:2205-6379 GCA_038064315.1 Patescibacteria group bacterium
CAATGCCGGAAGAATTGAAAAAAAGAATCGGCATTTTGGATGCCCACAAAACCAAGGGGGTTGCTTTTGATATTTATGAAAATAATCTCTACATCCTTACCGGCGACAATATATTAAAGATGGCCAACATTGATGATAATGCTCAAAAAGAACCGTCGGCCTGGTTAAAATCAGATAGTCTTCCGCCGCAACCGACAATGCTGGCGGTTGACGGCAATGTTTATGTAATGAACGGTTCGGGAACTCTTGCCGTTTATTATCAAGGTAATAAGGTGTCAGAGACCAACACCTTTATCATATCCGCAAAAGAAGATACGCTCCTGACATCAAAAGATTCCAAAAAACTGTTCGTGGTAAACAAAGCGCTTTCCAGAATATATGAGCTGGATAAAGATTCCGGGTCGCTCATAAGAACCCTCAAGACCGGCAGTTCGGAACCGTTCGTCAACGCATACTTGTATGGTGACAGCTCTGTAATTATAACCACAAAAGATAATAAGATTTGGGAAATAAAATAGACCCCGCAAGGGGCCTATTTTATTTGTCTAAATAATTTTTGGCACATTCGGCTTGCTAGCCTCAGTATTTTCGTCGCCTTCGCTACTCAATTACTTGAGTTCGATGCTTCGACAAGGTCAGCATCTCGCTTAAATATTCTATTTAAGCTCAACTGTGGCTCCCGCTTCCTCCAACTTTACTTTCATTTCATCGGCATCGGCCTTCTTAACGCCTTCTTTGACGTTAATCGGGGCTTTGTCGGCCAGGTCTTTGGATTCTTTAAGACCTAATCCAGTCATTTCTCTTAATACTTTGATAACCTGTATTTTGGACGCGCCGGCGTCTTTCAGCACAATTGTGTAGCTGTCTTTCTCTTCCGCGCCTTCAGCGGCCGGACCGGCGGCGCCCGCAGATGCGGCAAACGATGCGGCTGAAACTCCGAATTTTTCTTCAAGCGCCTTCACAAGCTCATTAAGCTCGGAAACCGACATTTTCTCTATTGTTTCTATAAATTGATTTTTGTCCATAATTTTATTCTAAACTTTAAATTTTAAAACTTATTTTGAATTTTAACTTGAACTGTTCGCTACGCGCTGTTTGGCTGTCTCACTCAAAACAACATATAGACCGGTAAGAGGGTATTTCATCATTCCCAGCAATCTGACAATAAGCGTTTCACGGGACGGCATCTTAGCTATCTCTAAGAAAGCGTCGAGTCCCAAAAATTTACCGTCTGTAACCGCTCCCCAAAAGTGAAGCGACGAATTTTTCTTGGAAAACTCATACACATCCTTAGCAATTTTATAGACATCGTTATCGCCAAGAACCAGTCCGATAGAGCCGTCCATTCCGTAAATATCCAGGCCGTCATACCGCTTATCTTTAATTGCTAGATCAATAAGTGTTTTCTTAATCACAAAATATTCAGAGTTTGAAGACCTAAGCAACTTTTTCAATGCCGTCATCTGGCTTACCGACAACCCCTTTTCGCCTGCTTTGGAGAAAGATGTGAATACGACAACCTTTGAATTTGGAAGTTTGTCTTTCAACAGCGCCAGTTCTTTTGCTTTGTTTGTTTTTGATTTCATTAAATACTTCGTATTTTTAGTCTGCTTGGACAAAATGGAAATTAATTTCCATTTTGCTCCTCGCTGGCAAAAATAAAAACTACGGTTTTATCCGCAGAAATCAACAAGGTTTCGACCTTATTTTGCCTCGGCGCGGCTTATTGTTTGCGCGCTTTCTACGGTACCGTTCATATTAGAACAAAATAACAATTAATGCAACCTAGCTCTCATCTACGCCGGCAATAATTTTTTAACACGATCAATCTCCAATTCAAGCCGCTCAATGCGTTTTGCCTGCTGACTTATCAGGAAATATTCAATCTTATCAAGCCGTTTTTCAATCTCATCCATTCTTTCTTCAAGCGCTTCCAGTCTAAGCTCAACTTTATCAATGCGCTTATTAACCTCTCTGAACTTTTCGTTCATTTCATCTTTAGTTGGGAGCGTCTTGGCTATAATTACGGCCAAGTCATCAATTGTCATTTCTTTTTTATTATTTTTCATCATGTCTTTGCGTAAGATTAATAAATAAAAACAAGAGTGTCAAATTCCCAAGTATTTTCTCCTGTTTGCCGCGTGTTCGGCGGATGTTTTGGAAAATATCATTTTACCGCCGTCGCGGGTAGACAGATAATACAGATAGTCGCTTTTTATGGGATTCAGAACCGCCCGTATCGCCGTAATACCGGGATTCGCTATCGGCCCGGACGGAAGACCGAAGCTGGTGTATGTATTATAGGGGCCGTCAATTTTTATCTCCGCTCTGATCGGCGCCTGGCTTACATCGCAATAATTAAACTCCGGAATTTTTAAACTTTCCAGCTTGCGCAAACACGCGCCATAGGCGACTGTCGCGTCTATTTGCAGAAGCATGCCGCGCTCCAGACGGTTCTCTATAACACCAGCAACTAAACGCATATCTTCTTCTTTGCGGGCTTCTTTTTCCAGAATTGACGCTCTGATAAGCGTGTCCCTAAAAACCAGGACGCTCAACACGATTGAAGTATCTTTAAACTTCAAATTCAGATGATTCTTCATTTTTTGGGCTATCGTATCGGCAGTCTCCCCTTCTTTTTTGAAACGGTATGTGTCAGGAAAGAATTGTCCCTCGTCGGCATAATATTTTCCCGCGAATTCGCCTTCTTTCAATAATCCAAGTCCGAACAGTCGTTTATCAACATCAAAAACATTGAATCCTTCCGGTATCGTAACAACTATATCGTCCGACTCGGAAAATTCTTCCGACATAGACCGCACTATGGCCGGTATGGTTGCGCCCGGTCTGAAGACATACCTGCCGGCTTTAAGTTTCTTTTCATTGCCTGAAATCACAACGAAGACGACAAAGGCAAATTTATTATCTATAACGCCTTCTGCAATCAACGAATCGGCAATTTCATAAACTCCCTGCCCCTCGTTTATAACCACTTCCCTTTCGGTTTTGAGAGGCGACTGAAGAATGACGAACATAAACCATACCGATAAAATACCGGTTATAACAAAAACGGAAATGTGGAGCTTGTGTTCCTTTAGAAAAATAATAGTTGAATTACTGACTTTCCTTACTTGTTAACTCAAATGAGGAAAGTCAGTAGTTAATTTTACAAAGGTTTTTGGTCAAGAATATCGCCGGCCGGAATGCTTGCGGCCCCGGCTTTAAGTTCTTCAAGTTTTTTAATGACTGCTTCGTTATCTTTATTTACCTCTATGCTAAGAATCCTTTCCAACTGCTCTATGGCCTGGCTAATTTGTTGTCTTTCTTCGTGCAAAAGCGCCAAATACCACCTTGCGTTGGCATAATCGGGAGACAAGACGACGGCTCTTTGCAATTGGACAAAAGCATCATTTTTACGATTAGCCCGATAGTATAGAAGCCCAAGTTCAAATGCAAGCCCCGGCTGGTTGTCATTGAAAGGGGCCACTGTTTCCAACTGTTTGATTGCTTCGTTAATCTTGCCCTGCCTTTCATATACGGAGCCAAGATTATATATGGCCAATCCGAATTTATCCGACATTTCTATCGCTTTTTTGAACGCGTCCTCCGCCTTTAACAACGCCGCATTTGCCTGCTGATTGTACTGTTGAGCGTTACCGCCTGCCCGCGCGGAAAGTTGTCTTAAAAGGTCCGCTTTTAAAAGATACATGCTTCCGATTCGGTTATGAAATGCCGGATCGCCCGGTCTTAATTCGGACGCTTTCAGATAAGCTCCTTCTGCCAGCGCGTCGGCGCCGTCAACCAATCGCATCAGATTTTGATAAATATTCCCAAGATTTACCCAGTTGCTATTCTCGTTCGGGGCTATTTGAGCCGCTTTTTGAGCCAAAGAAACGGATGAAGAAAGATAGTTTTGTATTTTGTTATTTTCTTGTCCATTGCTTTTAGCGTTTAATTCTTTGGATAATAACGCCAAAGCCAGCTGTGATGACAACCTGTAGAACCTGTCGTCATTTCCATTCAGGTTTATTGCCTCAACAACATGGTTGAGGGCTGATTCCGTATCCGTCTCTCCGAGAGCTTTTGCGTATTTGACATCCGCGATATAGTTTAAAGACACAAAGTAAAACCCAACAAGAACCAATATCAAACCGCCGATAAAGCCAAGCGAAGA
>JBBTTJ010000041.1:0-4737 GCA_038064315.1 Patescibacteria group bacterium
GTTAAGGTATTTTTCTTCCAGGCCAATCGCTTTAAGCACATGCGACGGTTCAACCGCATGAGAAGCGCAGGCCGAACCGCTTCCGGCGCAGATGCCATGCTTGTCCAGTTCCAAAAGCAGGTTTTCGCTGTCAGCCCCCGGTATTGAAACACTGATATTATTCGGCAGCCTGTCCTTGCCCGATGCGCCGTTAATTTTTACTTCCGGTATTAATTCTGCAATTACTTTCAAAAAATAATCCTGCAGTTTTGACAGTCTTTCTCCGTCTTTTTTATCTATGTTTTCCAGCGCAACGGCCAGACCGCCGATAGCAGGCAGATTCTCCGTTCCGGCCCTTAATCCGAACTCCTGTTCACCGCCCAATACGATAGGAGATATATTAGTCCCTCTTCTTACATAAAGCACGCCTATCCCTCTCGGACCGTATATTTTGGAACCGTTGAAGGTAAGCAGATCTGCGCCAAGATGATTCACATTCATATCCAGATACTCCGTCGCCTGACAAGCGTCAATGTGAAACAATGAACGGATTGATGACTTCTTCATCACTTCTCTTATCTTCGCTATCGGTTCTATCGTGCCTATCTCGTTGTTGGCGTACATTACCGACACCAGAACAGTTTCCGGCCGCAGAGTTTTTTGCAGTTCATCCCTGTTCACAAATCCTTCCTTATTCACTGAAAGATACGAAACATCAAAGCCCTCTTTCTCAAGCCGTTCCACCGATCTCAACACCGACGGGTGTTCAATTTGAGTAGTTATGATATGAGATTTTTGGTTTTTAAAATTCGCCGCGATTCCCCGGATCGCGAGATTATTAGATTCCGTACCGGAAGATGTAAAAATTATCTCGTCTGAATGCGCCCCCAGAAATCTGGCTACCTTAAGCCGAGACCTTTCTATATATTCGCGGGCTTCCCTGCCGCAGTCATTATATGAAGAAGGATTACCGTACAGTTTGGCGGCTTGAGCCATCTCGGAAGCAACCTTTTTATCTATTGGAGTGGAAGCGGCATTATCAAGATAAATTATTTTATTACGCATAATAACCAAACGAAGCAACTCGTTAATAACCTTAATCAGTAACATCAAGTAAATATCATTATTTAGACAAAACACTGTCTAAATAATGATATTTACTTGATGTCTAATACCATATGATCTGTTTGGTATTTTATTATTATCATTAGTTTTTACACAGTGTTTTGTGTAAAAACTAATGATAATAATAAAATACTATACCACAGTAGAGCGGCCAGCAAGTTCTATGCAAACATTCTTCTTTCCGGCCAGAATAATAGAGCCATAAACCCGCCGATAAGACCCAGGTCTCTGATAAGCACTTCGCTTACGCCAAAAAATAATAATACCGCCGCCAGAAATATTATCGCCAAAAGGGAGAAGACCTTTACAAAAATGTTGCTCAAAATACTTGTGCCGATTAATAGCTCAAAAATAGCGCTGGCATAGACGATATTTACGCCGCTTATGCCTATTTTTGAGGCAAGCAAAACAATGTTTTGAGGAATCCAGGCGCTTAGCCAATATTCAGGGTTTATAAATTTATCCACTCCGAACCAAATGAAAACCGCCGCCAGGCCGAGACGCAAAAAAAGATTGGAGTACCACAAGGATTGAAACATAATATAGTTGACAAAAAGATAATACTAGTGTATAATGTATGTATACGCTTAATTGAACTGGCAGCTGCGTATTCCGCGATAACAAAATTTTACTGTTCCAAACGGGACAGTAAAACACCTTTTCCTTAACCTAAAGGATAACACAGTTACCGCAAAAATAATATCGAGTCGCTGGTTCAACTAAAAATTCCGCTTAAGCGGAATTTTTAGTTGTTGCAAAATTCTCATTTTCTGAATTATATCGCGCAATGGGACTCTATATACTCCAGGGTTTTTTCATTAACTATTCTTGATTCAATACTTTCTTTTAATTTGGCCGGGTCAATATCAGCCGGCATAGTTTCACCGTTAGCCATGGCTGACTGCATTGCCTGACCAGCCATTTCCTCAACCTCTCCCTGCGATGCCTCTATTTTGAGGTCTTTTGCCAATCTCCTTAACACTAAAAATATTTTGACTTGTTTTTCAGCATCTTTGGTCCAATCCTTCTTAAGTTCTTCCTGGGTTTTGCCTATTCTTGAGAGATATAAACCAAGTTCTAACCCTTTTTCATGCAAAGTATTATCAAAATCGGAAATCATTGTCTCCAGTTGCTTATTGAGCAAACTGTCTGGAACCTCTATTTTTGAAAGGTTAATAATGTTATCCAGAATCTCCAGCCGCAGTTTCTGGTTTTTTTCCATCTTTTTTCCCTGCGTCAAATTTTCTTTGACGCTTTCTTTTAACTCCGTGAAATCGGCAAACCGGCCCAGCGATCTGGCAAAGTCGTCGTTGGCTTCCGGCCTGACAACTTTTTTAATGTCGTTCATTTTAACAACGAAATCCAATTTTTTACCGGCAATTTCTTTGTAGGAATAATCTTCGGGCGCGGTAAGAGAGAACGATTTTTCATCTCCTTTTTTCATTCCAGCCAGATAATCTTCAAATCCAGGAATAAATCCTTTTCCCCCTATTATAATGGGGTGGTTTTTGCTTACGCCTCCTTCGATTATCCGGCCGTCTGTTTTTACTTCAAAATCAACCTCAACTCTGTCCCCTTCCTCTGCCGGTTCGTTGTTTTTTTTATCTATGAAACTGGCTCTTGAGTTTTTTATTGTTTCCAAGGCATCCTCAACTTCTTTTTCTTCAACTTTTACATCCTGTCTTTTTACTTTTATCTTATCCAGGTCGGCAAGCTCAATTTCAGGAAACAAATCCAGAATTATTGAATACTTCAGCTGGACGGAGTCGTTATTTTCTACGGACAACTGCGACATATTCATAACATCAAAACCATTGACCTTAATAACATCAGACAAACTCGCCTCCAAAGCTATCTCAAGCGCCAACGCTCTGACCTTTTCCTTATCAAGATGCTTGCTTAATATCTCCTTAGGCGCTTTTCCTTTCCTGAATCCCTTTATCTCAAGACCGCCGCCCATTATATCTTCAGCTTTATTTATGTATTTTTGGAGATCCTCCTTGCCAAGTTCTATTGTAGTTTTAACCTGGCTATTATTAAGTTTTTTGAAATTGCTCTGCAAATTATGTTGCGGATTACGAATTTCGGATTACGAATTTAAATGCGTAACGCGTAATGCGTAATGGTCCGATGATTCTGATCTACTCTTCCGTGTTTTGAGTGTCTTCTGTTTCATTTTTAGGAGTTTCAACTTCAGAGAAACCGACTTGATCCTTCGGTGATCTGACATCAATTTTCCATCCGGTAAGTTTAGCGGCAAGACGAACATTCTGTCCTCTCTTGCCTATTGCCAGTGAGAATTGGTCGTCGGACACCTCAACGAGGGCATGTTTTTTATCCTCGTCTAAAAGTTTAACATCGAGGACTTTAGCTGGAGAAAAAGAGTTGGCTATGAACTCCGCCGTCTTGTCGCTCCATGAAATTATGTCTATTTTTTCTCCGGCCAGCTCGTTTATGACCGTCTGTACCCTTACGCCTTTCTGTCCGACAAGAGAACCGATCGGGTCAACTCCGCTTTCTTTAGAAGTTACCGCGATCTTTGTTCTGGATCCCGCTTCCCTGGCGATGGCTTTAACCTCAACGGCTCCGCTGTCTATCTCGGGAACTTCAACTCTGAATAAGCCGTAGACCAGATCGGGATGGGCCCTTGAGAGAACAATTACCGGCCCTCTCGCGGTCTCATCAACTTTCAGTATCAAAAATCTCAAACGCGATCCTATTCTGTAGTTCTCCCCCGGAACCTGTTCCGCGATTGTAAACAGTCCATTCGTTTTGCCTATGTCAATAAAAATAAGGGCTCCTTCTTTCCTTTGTATGATGCCGCTGATTATTTCGCCTTCTTTTTTCTTAAATTCCTCGTATACGGCGCTTCTTTCGGCTTCTCTTAGACGCTGTATGACAACTTGTTTGGCTGTTTGCGCGGCAATGCGTCCGAATTCGGTATGTGTTTCCAATTCGGTGATAATCTCATCGCCCACTTTTGTTTTTTTATTTTTCTTCTTAGCGTCTTCAAAAAGAATGTGTTTTTCCGGATTGAATTTTATCGCGCCATCCTGCCCCGGGGTATCTGAAATCTGTCCTTCCTGCCCCCGCGGTTTGGCATGCCTGTCAATTTCCGGAATGAAACGCTCCGAAAAATCAGGTTTTTCTTCTATCAACCTTGAAGGAAGCTGTCCGGTGATATTGCCCTCTTCATCCGCGCCTTCAACGACATAGTGAACTTGAAACACTTTTATACCGCCTGTTTCAGTGTCAAGTTCAGCCCTTATTATCTGCCCCTTTTTGCCATAATCCCTCTTGTAAGCGGCGGCTATGGCCGCTTCAACGGTTTCCAAGACGCTTTGCTCCGGTATGCCTTTTTCTTCGGAGATTTGTTTTATTGCCAGCAAAAATTGCTTAATATCAAACATTTTAAATTTGAAATCAGAATATTTAAATTATATTAAATTTTCGGATTTTAATAAAACTGTCCGCCACTCAGCGGACATCTTCAACCTGTACGGACATGTTATCAAATATTTGAAATAAAGTCAATATGTGGCAATATTGTTATGTATATGGATACGCATGACATTAGACCAATAGGTGTTTTTGATTCGGGAGTGGGCGGTTTAAGCGTGCTTAAAGAACTTA
>JBBTTJ010000042.1:0-2193 GCA_038064315.1 Patescibacteria group bacterium
AGTTGTTAACGCTCTTTCCAGGTGGAAGAGGGTAGAGGTTTGTCGGGATAAAATAAGGTACGCTCAGGAGTATTCCAAGGGTAAACCGAAAACCGTAGTTAAAAAAATAGGTTCTTGCCAGCAGTCTGGTACGCAGGTTGCCTTTGAACCTGACCCCGAAATTTTCAAAGATATTAAGTTTGATTTAAAAAGGATCTTAAACCACCTTCGCCAGCAGGCCTATCTTACCAAGAGCGTGAGAATTAAGGTTATTGACCAGAGAGGTAAGACATCAAAGCCCTATACTTTCTATTTTGAAGGCGGCTTACCTTCTTATGTTAAATACTTAACTAAAGGCATTATTCCTCGCCATGAAAATATTTATTATGGTTCAGGTGAGAAGGATGGTATCTTGGTGGAAATCGCTTTTCAATATACTGAAGAATTCGAATGCTACGAGGAAAGCTTTGCCAATAATATTTATACGGGCGAAGGAGGAACTCACTTGACCGGTTTTAGAGCCGCTCTTACTAGAACCTTAAATGATTACGCCAGGAAAAATGAGCTCTTGAAAGGAGCCGATGATAATTTGTCGGGTGATGATGTGAGGGAGGGATTAACCGGTGTGGTTTCGATTAAAATAAGAGAGCCCCAATTTGAAGGGCAGACTAAGGCGAAATTAGGTAATCCTGAAGCCAGAATGTCAGTGGAAGTGGTGGTTTCTGAAACTTTGGCTGATTTCTTGGAAAGAAACCCCCAAGACGCCCGAAGTATCATTGAAAAGTGTATTTTATCTTCTAAAGCCAGAAAAGCGGCAAAAGCGGCCAGAGAAACAGTCTTGAGAAAAGGAGTTTTGGAAGGGCTGGCTTTACCGGGCAAGCTGGCTGACTGTACTAGCAAAGACCCTGAAGAATCAGAGCTGTATATTGTTGAGGGTGAGTCAGCTGGCGGTTCTTCAAGGCAGGCCAGAGATCGTCGCTTTCAGGCAATTTTACCCTTGCGAGGCAAAATTTTAAATGTTGAGAAATCCCGGCTTGATAAAATCTTAACTTCAAAAGAAGTCAGGCATTTAATAATTGCCCTGGGAACAGCGGTGGCCGAAGATTTTAATCTGGAAAAATTAAGATATCGCCGGATTATCTTGACTTTAGATGCTGATGTTGATGGTTCCCACATTAGAACCTTGCTTTTAACTCTCTTTTACCGCTATTTTAAACCGATTATTGAGGCTGGCTATCTTTATATTGCCCAGCCCCCGCTTTATAAAATTCAAGCCGGAAAAGAAATTGAATACGCTTACACTGAAGATGATAAAATCGAAATTGTGGATGAATTGCGAAAAAAAATAAAAACTTCTATTTCAATTCAGCGTTACAAGGGACTTGGAGAAATGAATGCTGAAGAACTTTGGGAAACAACCATGAACCCAGAAAATAGAGTTCTTCTCAAAATTAATATCAAAGACGGCAAGGAAGCTGATAAAGTTTTTGATACCTTGATGGGCGAGGAAGTTTTGCCCAGAAAGCGTTTTATTCAGACCTACGCCAAAAAAGTTAAGAATCTTGACATTTAAGTCATATGGAGCTATCGTTAAAGCGATGGCCGCGAGGCCGTTTTTAAAATAGAGTTTACGAAAGTAAATTACTCCGTAATTTAAAGCGGAAAGTCAATTCGCAAGATTCACAACTTAACACTATGTTTAGCAAAATTATTACTTTCTTGAAGGAAGTTCAAGTGGAGATAAAAAAAATAAATTGGCCCACCCGACAAGAGTTAATTAACTATACTTTAATTGTTATTGCTATTTCTTTGGTCGTGGCCTCCTTTTTGGGAGCCATAGATATTCTTATCCAACAAATTCTAGAAAGATTTATCCTTTAATTAAAATAATAAACATAACCGAGTACTCAATGTGTTGAGTATTCGGTAATCGCAAGTTCGTTACTCATATGCCAAAACAAAGATTAACTCAAGAAAGAAAGTGGTATGTTATTCATACTTATTCTGGCTATGAAGACGCCGTTGCCAAAAATTTGAAGCAGCGAATTGAGTCATTGGGCATGGAAGACAAAATTTTTGAAGTTGTAGTTCCGAAAGAGAAGAAGATTAAAATGAAAGGCGGCAAGCGTGCAGAAGTGGAAGAAGAGATTTATCCGGGTTATGTGCTGGTCTCTATGATCTATGACCCCGACTCATGGTATGTGGTGAGAAATA
>JBBTTJ010000043.1:0-1014 GCA_038064315.1 Patescibacteria group bacterium
TCTGCTTTTAACGGAATCGGGAATTTCTTTTTGCCTCGAAAAATCCGTACGATTTGGTCGTCGAGACCCGCCGAAAGCAGGGCGAGGCATTGACTTTTCCAACGTGGTACCCCCGGCAGGAATCGAACCTACATGTCCACCTTAGAAGGGTGGCGTTCTATCCATTGAACTACGGGGGCTAAAGCCGTATCTGATTTTACCACATTTGCCTATTTTATAAAATATTTAAAATCCCCGCTAAACGGGGATTTTAGTATGCTAATACTATAATTTTAAAAATCAGTCCGTTAAATGCTTAGAACGAAATAGAGGCGCCGCTCTCTGAATAGCGGTAATGTATGCCGCATTTCTTAAATCAGTCTTATGTCTTTGGGCAATATTTATCACCTCGTCTGTTGAGGCTGTCATCATTTCGCTCAATCTGCTCAACACATGTTCTGTATACGCCAACGGAACCCGTTCGTCTTTTATGCCTAAATTACGGGCCCATTCAAAAAATGAAACGGTAACTCCTCCGGCATTTGCCAAAATATCAGGAATAACCAAAACATTATTTAGCCTGAGTATCTCATCTGCTTCCGGAGTGGTCGGACCATTGGCCCCTTCAAGAATTATCTTGGCTTTAATCCTGTCAGCGTTATCTGAAGTTATAACTTTCTCCAGCGCGGCAGGCGCTAATATGTCGCAATTCAGTTCAAGGAGTTCGTCGTTGCTTATGGATTCTGTGGCGGGCGCGTTAAGTATGCTTCCCGTGGCTTCTCTATGTTCAATGAGTTTATGTATGTTCAGTCCCTCCTGGTTAAAAACGCCCCCGTTAATATCGCTTACGGCGATTATCTTGAAAATAGGAAATTTTTCTTTTATAAATTGCGCAAAATGAGCGCCGACATTGCCAAATCCCATTATTGCAACCGTTGAAGGATTATGGCGCAGATAGATGGAGCCGAATTTATTATCTTCCAGAATTCGCTCCAAAACAACAGCCATCCCATAACCGGTAGCTTCGTTTCGCCC
>JBBTTJ010000044.1:0-5022 GCA_038064315.1 Patescibacteria group bacterium
CAGACAGTTTAATAAAACCATTGCCTGACTCACGGCCCTTTAGATCAGGATAGTTTCGCAATAAATTTTTAAAATTATTTATCGGCACAAGCGGATTTTTGAAAAAAGAACCGGCATTGGCGGATAACGGCGGATACGGAATTTTGTTTAAACGAATATCAATAACCGCCCGGCGAATTTCACTTATTTTTGGTTCCGCTCCAATAAATTGTTTTTGAAGGTCAGGGTATGAAAGGTTTGGCTTGTTCTCTTTGGACAACAAAAAATCAGCTTCAACAATTATTAAGTTCTTATTATATTTAAATACGCTGTGGCGGTATTCAAAACCGCATTCTTCGTTTAAAAGTTCAACAATATTACCGGTTTGAATATCGTATGCCTTTACTGAAACTAGAACATCTTTAATCTCCGAACCGTAAGCTCCGATATTTTGATACACGGCTCCGCCGACCGTACCGGGAATAAGCGAAAGATTCTCTATTCCGCCGGCATTCAGTCCAACTGCATAAGCGACCACATCATCCCACGCCTCGCCGGCGCCGGCCTGAATATGCCAGCCTGCCGGCGAATCCGCCGAATTTATTCCGGAAATATTCATTTTTATAACCAATCCGTTATAACCTTTGTCCGAGATAAGGATATTGCTTCCGCCGCCAAGCGTAAAAACAGCCAGATTATTATTCCCCGCAAATTCAATCGCTTCCTCTAACTCATTCTTACTGCCGACTTCAACGAAAAATCCGGCGTTTCCGCCGATCTTAAAAGTCGTATAAGGGGCAAGCGCAACATTTTTTAATATGTTTATCATTTATAATAGATCCGGCCGTTGATGCGCAAATCTATATATTGCGGTTTAAAAATAGCTTTTTTGTCCGTTAAAAATATTTCAAGAGCTTCAAGCTGTTTTTTTATATCGGAATCCGCGCTTAATATCAGCTTATAGCCCTCTGAAGTGAAGGCGTTAAAATCTCCGATGAACTTATCGGGAATTTCAAACTTGTTTATAAAAATATTCATTTCTTTTAACCGGCCTGATATTAATACCATATCCGCCAGAAGGCCGGAGTCTGCTTGCGATAAATCCGGCTGAATCGTCTCTTTTATATTCTGCCTCATATCTTCAACGACTAAAATAAGAAATCCTGACGACTTTGCCGTTTCGCCCCACAGTATTCCCTCTTCATCAAAATATCTGCAGTTTGCGTCAAGTTCCGTTGAACCGTTAGCAAAGCACCAGATGCCAACCGTCGTTCTTTCTTTTATATCTATATTAACGGTATGGAGCGGCTCTTTGTTTACGGATATTTCTCTTATCTCCGGAAAGGCGGCAAGCATTTCACCGCTGAAAGAATCGGCATCAAAAAAAATCAGATTTCTTTCCCGTTCAATAAAACCCAGCCATTTTGAGTCTAATCTTTCGTTTAACTCTTTATTAAATTCATCGCCGCTGATTTTATTCAGACCGCTGACATTGACCTGATTTATCTCTAAAAACCCGGAGAAGAAAAGAAGATACAAAATAAAGCCAGCCGCGGCTATAACAAAGCCGGCAAAAAAAAGCGCCTTTAAAACATGAGCCTTGCGTCTCTTTTCGCTTAAGCCGTCTTTGAATTTAATGTTTTTAGCATCGTAGACGCGCACGCAAGAAAAGTTATTTAATTTCTTTAAGACCGCCCATGTATTTACGGAGGACTTTGGGCACTTTTATGCTTCCTTTTTTTGTCTGATAATTTTCAACTATGCTCGCCAATATGCGGGGAGTGGCAAAAGCGGTATTATTCAGAGAATGAGCAAAATATGTTTTGCCGTCGGTTCCTTTATACCTGATGTTCAGCCGTCTTGTTTGGAAATCATGGAAATAAGATGAGGAGTGAGTCTCGCGGTATTTTTCCTGGGAAGGCAGCCAGGTTTCAATGTCGTATTTTTTGATCTGGCCAAGACCAAGGTCGCCGGCGCAATTCACGACCACGCGATAAGGCAATTTGAGCGCCTGAACCAGCTCTTCGGCATTCCCGGTTATTTCTTCATGCCATCTTACCGATTCTTCATGATCATTCCGGCACAACACGATCTGTTCAAGTTTATAAAATTCATGAACTCTCAAAATCCCTTTTGTATCCTTGCCGTATGAACCCGCTTCACTGCGATAGCAGGGAGAAAACGCAATGTACTTCTTCGGCAAATCTTTTTCCCTAAGAATTTCACCGGAGTGATAACCCATCACGGATACTTCCGCCGTGCCAGCGAGATACTCATCGTCTCCCACCTTGTACACTTCATCTTTACCCTGCGGCAACCAGCCAGTTCCCACAAAATTCGCCCCCCTGGCTATAGCCGGAGAAATAAGCGGCGTAAATCCTTTGTTTATAAAATTATTAATTGTAAATTGCCAAAGCGCAAAAGAAAGCTGTACCGCTTCATTTTTTAAAAAGTATCCTCTAAATCCTGAAACCTTAGCTCCTCTTTCAGAGTCAACCAGATCCAATTCCTCCATCAGTTGCGTATAGTCCTTGGGTTTAAATCTTCCGCCAAAAATAGAGCCGCCTATGGCAGAGAAATTCATGGGTCTGCCCCATTTCCTTATTTCTTTATTATCGGCATCGGACTTCCCGTCCGGAACCGATTCATCCGGAATATTGGGGACCAACAACATTAAGTCGTTATACTCTTTCTCAACCGAGGAGAGTTCGTCTTCAAGAACTTTAATCTTTTCTTTAAGAGCTTTAAGTCCGCCCATATTTTCGGGCGACTGCGGCCCCTTTGAGCGTCTATTCTGCTCGGCTTTAAGCGTTTCTGATTCATTCAATAATTTCCTGCGGCTCTCGTCCGCGGCAAGCAGTTTTTCCACATCAACGGCAACGCCTTTTTTTGTGGCGGCTGATTTTACAACTTCCGGATTTTCACGAATAAATTTAATATCCAACATAACGGAAATTTATTTAGGTTTCATTAAGGGGAAAAACACTGTCTCTCTAACCGGCCTATTCATAAGAAACGCGAATAATCTTTCGGAATAGGCAAATCCCGCCGTAGGCGGCATCCCGTACTCCAGCGCCTCAATAAAATCCGCATCCATTCTTTGGGCTTCTTTATCTCCTCTTTCCCGAAGTTTTGTCTGTTCTTCAAAACGCTCTCGTTGATCCAACGGATCGTTTAATTCTGAAAATCCCTTGCCTAATTCCGTACCTCCGGCCACTATCTGAAACCTTTCCACCTTACCGGAAGATGCGGGCGATCTTTTTGCCAAAGGTTCTATGTCAACCGGAGGCAATACCAGAAACCCGGGCTCCCATAACTCCATCCGCACTTTCTTTTTAAATATAACATCAATTAACCTCCCCCGGCCGACATGAAATAATGTATCTATACTCTCTTTTTCGGCGTATTTTTTTAATTCATTTTCAGTTGCGCGGGCAAGGTCAATACCGGTATATTTATTAAACTCATTGAAATAATCGTATCGTTTCCACTCGCCGTTCCAGTTAATCAATTTGCCGCGATATTCATGCTCCAGGTTGCCTAATGTTTCTTTAATAACATACTTAACCAAACGCTCCGTCATTTTCATCAACTTTTCATAATCCGTATAAGCCCAATACATTTCCATTTGGGTATAGTCCTGCAAATGCTCGCGGTCAATTCCTTCATTGCGAAATATCCTTCCGATCTCAAAAATCTTATCAAACCCGCCGACTATAAGCCGTTTTAAATGCAATTCCGGAGCAATTCTTAAATAAAGATCAATATCCAAGGCGTTCATATGCGTCTTGAACGGCTCCGCATCGGCTCCGCCGGGGATTTGTTCAAGAACGGGGGTTTCCACTTCAAGCCCGCCTTCTTTTAATAAAAACTCTCTGGTTGCCCGCCAAAAACGGGATTTTTTGACAAATAACTCTTTTTCTTCAGAATTCATTATCAGTTCCAGGTATCTTTTTCGCAACCGTTCTTCCACATCCTCCAACCCGTGCCATTTCTCCGGCAAAGGCAGTAAAGACTTGGCAAGTATCTTCCATTTTTCAACTTCTATGCTTTTTTCCTTTCTTTTGGTCTTAAATAACAACCCGCTTACTTCAATAAAATCTCCTATATCAACAAGCTCGCTGAATGTCTTAAATTCTTCTCCAAGTTTATCTTCTTTGAGATAGGCTTGAATTTTCCCGCTGCCATCGTTTATATCAACAAATATTGAACCGCCATGCTCACGAATAGCGGTAATCCTTCCCGCTAAAACAACTGAGGTCATGTTTGTTTTAACTTGCTCATCATTCCATTTGCTCTCATCCCAATTCACAACTTCAGATATGCCGTTGGTCCGCTCCGAAACCGCCGGATAAGGGTCAATGCCGGCTTTACGGAGCTTTTCAACTTTCTCAATTTTTGTTTTGCGAATTTCGTCTAAGGCCATAATAAAATAATCTCCAACCTGCCTGCGCAGTAAAGTTTCTAAGCTTTAACCTTTAAATAATATCAAAAAATAGAAAAAATAAAAGAAAATCCCTTTTGGAGCAAGGATTTCAGCACTCAAAAACTATCTGACAATTGAGCTATTATTTTACCTCTAAAATCTTGTACTCCACGATTCCCTTAGGTGTTCTGACCTCAAGCTTATCTTCTTTTTTACGGCCGAGAAAGGCGGCGCCTAAAGGTGACTCATTTGAAATGAATCCTTGAGCCGGGTCTGATTCAGCGGCGCCGACAATAACAAAATTTTGAGTACCGTTCTTTGATTCCACTTTGACGCTTGAACCGACTTTAACAACACCGCTGCCGTCAGTAGTGGAAATAATGACAGCGCTTTCAAGAACATTCTTTATTTCCTCTATTCTGCCCTCATTGGCCGCTTGAGTGTTTTTAACCGCGTCGTATTCGGCATTCTCCGACAGATCACCAAGTTCTTTTGCTTCTTTAATGCGGCTGGCTATATCCGGCCTTAAAACCTCGACACGATGTTTGAGTTCTTCTTTAAGTTTGTTTAACCCTTCTTGTGAGAAATATTGATCCATAAAAAGATAAAGATACATA
>JBBTTJ010000045.1:0-5768 GCA_038064315.1 Patescibacteria group bacterium
TTTGTTTAACCCTTCTTGTGAGAAATATTGATCCATAAAAAGATAAAGATACATAACTATACTACTACCTTCGCCTAAAAGCAAGAGGTCTTATAATATATACCTGACTTTTTGATATTCCTCAAAATACCATTTCAAAAATCCATGTGTTGCTCTTATCGCCAAACCCTCATTACTTGCCGAACCCTCAATAATAACAGTTATATTCACCTCCGGATTATCAAAAGGAGCGAACGCGGTCATTATTGAATTAATGGACCGGCCCTTGATAACTTCGGCGGTTCCCGTCTTCGCTCCTATTTTAACAGGTAAAGCGCCAAGCACTTTTGCCGTTCCGGATACGGTCGTTTCAAGCATTGCATTCTTAACTTCGCTGATTACTTCTTCTTTGAAATTAAGCCGGCCCGCAGTTTCCGGCTTGAAGTTCTCAATTATATTCTTGTTGCTGTCTAATATCTGTTTAGCGACAAATGGCTTATACAAAATCCCTCCATTTGCTATTGCGGAGATATAAGAATTAAGCCATAGCGGCGTTACGATCAGATCTCCCTGCCCGATGGATATATTGTAAGTATCGCCCTGATACCAGCTCTCGCCTCTTACGCCAAGCTTCCAGTCAGGAGTAGGTACAAATCCTTCTGCTTCTCCGGGAATATCAATGCCCAACTTTGAGTCCGCCAGAGCAGATTTCAAATATTTGGCTATCCTTTCCACGCCAAGTCCTTTAACACTGCCATAACCGCCGCCGGCTATATAAAAATAGACATTGCAGGAATTGGCAATGGCGCGCTTCAGATTAAATGGGCCAAGTTCGGAACGCCAATTTTTAAAAGTATGAACATCTTCTTGGTTATAAGGGTTAACGACAGTCAGACCGACGCAGTCCCTTATCGTATCCGACGGACTGAAAATATTCTC
The DNA here is from genome assembly GCA_038064315.1 of Patescibacteria group bacterium. Classification (GTDB taxonomy): domain Bacteria; phylum Patescibacteriota; class Minisyncoccia; order 2-02-FULL-40-12; family GWA2-44-9; genus 2-01-FULL-43-22. Next base: position 919 of record JBBTTJ010000045.1, read on the forward strand.
CTCAAGCGTCATTAATCCCATGAACGGCTTGATAGTGGAACCCGGACTGTAAAGACCGCTTATGGCACGATTGAATAATGGCCGGGACTTATTTTCAAATAAACTCCTGAACTGATTCCCGGACAAACCTTCAATGAACAAATTGTTGTCATAGACCGGAAAACTTGCCATCGCCAAAATCTCCCCCGTCTGCGGATTTTGTATTACAGCAGTCGCTTTGGAATAATTTGAATCCTTGAGAACATTAAAAAGCTCGCTGAACAGGCGCTTTTGCATATCATGATCAATATTTAAAACTACACTGTTCCCTATCACAGGATCTTGAGCTAAACTTTCATTATTGTATTGAAAGAATATACTGCCGTGTTTGCCGCGAAGATTCTTTTCGTATTGCGCTTCTATGCCCAGCCGGCCGATCATATCGGTTGAATAATAGTAATCGTCCACGCCGAGCTCGTTCTCGGAAACCTTGCCGATATAGCCAAGAACTTGAGAGAATTGAGGACCGTCAACATATCTCCTTTTTGTAGTTGGCACGATATAATAACCTTTGGGATTCAGAGTTTTAATTTCCAATACTTTTTTCTTGTCCAAGCCGGATTCAGCGAAGAAAACCGAATTTTTACTTATGCCGTCTGCTATGAATGTTTTGAAATCTGCTCTGTTTCTGCCCAGTATATCGGCTGTCCTATCTGTATTCTCATCATTAAGCGTTTCTCTTGCTTCTTTGCTTATCACTAACAGGCCGAATACCGGTTCGTTGACAACCAGAGGCCTGCCCAAACGGTCAAATATGATTCCGCGCGGGGGCGGAACGGAAAAACTGACTGATTTATTCTGAAACGCCACACCGGCGAAATAGCCATAGCGTCTGACGCTTAAGTCAAAAACAAAGGCCAGAACGATTAAGCACAGAACGGCGACAACAATGAACGACGCTCTGAAAATAAAGTTGGAAATAGGCACTTCAAGGTCCTGATGTTCACTGCCTGAATCAAGCAAAGTTTCTTCTAGAGTTATCCATTCATCGCTTGCTGAAATTTTGTATTCGCGGGATTTACGAAACATAATCAGTTTGTTTATTAAATATGACGTTAAATATGAAAACTAAAATCAGCGCCTCCAGTATCATTGTCAAACCGATGACTGGATCAAAATATGCCGTATTTATTGAACCGTGCGCGTAAAAAAATAAGAATATATAAACTGACATTACCGACATAAGCGCGATAAGATAAGCGTATTTTATATCCAAAAAATGCTGGATTAAATTAATCACTGCCGCCGTAAACAAAAAAGGGATTGCCATATCGCCAAAGTTTAATCCTCTCCACGACTCTGAAATAAGAGCAAAGACAATCCCATAAGCGATTAGCCGTCCGGTTGAGCCCATATACAAAACCGGCATTACTAAAATAAGCAAAGACAAGAAACTTTCTTTAAAGCCGAAGAATGCCGGTAATATTAAACCGTCAAGCGCCAATCCAGCCGCAAAAATTAATAAAAGTTTTAAATTAATCACTTCAATTTATTAATTTTTAATTATAAGAACCCGTCCTATCTTTACTTTATCCATGGCTGGTTTTATTTTAACTTTCTTAAACAAATCCGTATCTTTGGTTTCAACATAATCCACCGTTCCCACTATCAAAGCCGGCGGGATCATATCCATGCCGCTTGAAACAATCACATCGCCCTCTTTTATAAGATCACTCTGAACTATAAGGTCAAAATATAATCCCTGATCCAATGCCCCTCTCGCGATACCGGCCGTATCTGAATTCAAAACATTTGCCGTAACGCTAAAATCCGTATCGCTTACAACCAACGCACGCGCGAAATCAACATAGGCCTTTTCTATGCGTCCGACCAGAACACCCTCTTCCGTTATTATAACATCGCCATCAGCTATGCCGTTTTCCGTGCCTTTGTTGAGCAGTACATCATATCCGTCCGGACCAAGCTGAAACCTATAAATATTCGCGTAAACTATCTTATTATTAAAACGCGGGGATATATTCAGCGCTTTCCTCAAAAATTCGTTCTCCTTCTTAATATCTTCATAATCGGCAAGACGGGAAAGAAATCCCATATTTTCTTTCCTTAATGCATCGTTCTCCAATACAATATTTCCAAAACCGACAAAACCGCTAAAAAAGAAACCCGAGCTCTCCAACCCGGAAAAAAGATACGATGCCTGATTTCTGAACATTGTCGCGCCGAAATTGCTTATTTTTCTGTCAAAAAAATAACGGTCAATAAAAATTCCAGCAAGAACCGTCATAAATAAAAAAAACAAGGTTTTTATTCCTAAATTTTTCATTTTAAAATTTTCAAAGATAGCTTCCTTTGTCTGGAGAAACAAGAATCGATTTCAACTGTTCTATATTCTCAAGCACAAAACCGCAGCCCCTTGCCACCGCGGTCAGAGGATCATCAATCACTTTAACGAAGAGTTTTGTCTCATGAGCTATGGCTTTATCAAGACCTCTCAAAAGGGCTCCTCCGCCAGCCAAAAAAATGTGTCTGTTTATCAAATCGGCGGTAAGTTCGGGCGGTGTTTCTTCTATAGTGTTCTTTACGGCCATTACTATGCTATGAGTGGATTTTTGCAATGCCTCTCTCAATTCTTCAGACGAAATAATTATCTCTTTAGGAAGACCGGAAACCAAATCCCTGCCTCTGATTTTGCCCTCTGTTTCTTCACTCAAAGGATAAGCAGAACCAATCGTAATTTTTAGATTTTCCGCCGATGACTCGCCGATCAGCAGATTCTTTTCTTCTTTTAAATATCTGATAATATCTTCGTTCAATTTATCTCCCGCTATCTTCAGCGACCTTGAAGCTATAACGCCGCCCATGGAAATAACGGCGACTTCCGTCGTTCCTCCTCCTATGTCAACTATAACATTCGCCACCGCTTCTTGAACAGGCAGACGCGAGCCGATAGCGGCCGCCATCGGCTCTTCAATAAGGTATACTTCACGGGCGCCGGCATTGTATGTGGCGTCCTCAACGGCGCGCTTTTCCACTTCCGTTACTCCGGACGGTACGCCGACAACAACCCGAGGCCTCGGCAGAATTGAGAACCTTTCCTGATGGACTTTGTCTATAAAATACTTGAGCATCTGCTCGGTCACTTCAAAATCAGAGACCACCCCGGATATCAAAGGTCTTGAGACAACTATGTATCCCGGCGTTCGACCGGCCATTTTTTTGGCTTCGTTGCCTATGGCAAGTATCTTTCCTGTCTTTTGGTTGACCGCCACTATTGACGGTTCATTGATGGTAATGCCCTTGCCGCGAACATAAACCAAAGTATTTGCCGTACCCAGATCAATACCGATGTCTTTTGACCAAAAACCAAAAAATTTATTTAACATGCCTGGTATTTATATAGCAAATTAACGGATGAAAGCAAATTAAAAGACCCCGGTCTAAACCGGGGCCACTCGGCATTTTTACTGCCTGACCTTATCCAGGGCCTGTTTAATATCGGCCTCTAAATCATGGCGGTTCTCAATTCCGACTGAAAGCCGTACTAAGCCGTCGGTAATTCCATGCTTTGCCCTATCGGCCAGAGCAACGCCTACATGAGTCATGGAGGCCGGATGCTGGGCCAAGGATTCCGTGCTTCCCAAAGAAACTGCCAGATTGAACAAATTAAGCGAGTTTAAAAAATCATAAGCCGCCGGTTCTCCTCCTTCAATTTCAAAAGAGATCATGGAGCCGGGCGAAAGACACTGCTTTTTATATATACGATACTGGACGGTTCCCTTCTCCAAATATCCAAGATAATGCACTTGTCTCACAGCCGGATGCTTCTTCAGCGCCGCGGCGACATATTTGGCATTTTCCATCTGGGCAGTCATTCGTATCTTGAGCGTCTCCAAACTGCGAAGTATCTGCCAGACGGTGAACGGATCGGACATCGCACCGATAAGACCTCTTATCTGTTTTATCTTGGATATAAGTTCTTTTGAACCGAGCGCCGCGCCGGCGATAAGATCGCTGTGTCCGCCGATGAACTTAGTTGCCGAATAAATGACCAGATCGGCGTTAAGTTCCAACGGATGCTGATACAATGGCCCAAGGAATGTATTATCAACTATTAAAAGAACTTTTCTGTTGTTTATTTTGGACATCCGTCCGGCGATTTTTGACCATGATTCTATATTAAACAGATCGTTCGTAGGATTAGACGGCGTTTCAAGAAATATAACCGCGACTCTATTTTTTTCTTCCAATGATAAATCCGGAAACTCGTTGAAGCCGAATCCTACAGTCTCAATGCCAAAATCTTTGAGAAAAATTTTAATCAGTTTATCAGTTCCTCCGTATAGAGGTTCGCTGAAAAGAATTATATCGCCCGGCCTGACGACCGCCAGCAAAGAGAGAGAAATTGCCGCCATCCCGCTTGAAAATATGGCACAGTCCTCGGCATTGTCCCATAAACATAACCGTTCTTCCACGATCTGAAGGTCCGGATGATTAAACCGGCTGTATATAAGTTCCGGCACTTCACCGTTTTCCGGTTTTCTCAAACCGGCAGCCAGTTCAAAAGATCTTCTTCCTTCCTGGGCATTCTCAAAAGCCCATGTTGAAGTGACGAATATGGGCGGTTTCAACGCGCCTTCGGAAAGTTCCGGTTTATAACCGTAACTCATCATTAAACTTTCAGGTCTTAGAACACTTCTCTTTTTTAAAGAAACCATTCTTAACTCCTAAAATGAAAATTTCGAGAATATACTAACACAGAGACGCTAATTTTGCAAGAGATACAAGTTCGGTTTCTTTTTCGGATCTTTTCTTTATTTTGGCGCGGGCGGAAAACCGCCGCCTAAAGAAAA
>JBBTTJ010000046.1:0-6626 GCA_038064315.1 Patescibacteria group bacterium
GGGCGGTTAGCTCAGCTGGTTAGAGCGTCTCGTTTACACCGAGAAGGCCGAGGGTTCGAGTCCTTCACCGCCCACAAATTAACTGCTTAATTTGTGGTAGGGCGAGAAAGGCGGAGCGATGTTGCACGAGCAGTTGGCGAGTGCAACCGCGAGCCGGGGTCGCGACCTGCGAGGCGGAAGCCGAGCAGAGTTGTGACCGAGTCCTTCACCGCCCACCATAAGAAGATTGAATGTATATCAGTCAGCGAACTTTTGAAATAAATTTATGAAATATCCACCACTTCCAATTCCAAACTTAAAAGAAAAACTACAACCTGTTAAAGATATTTTTTATAAATATAAAAAATATCTTTTTACTAACGCTCTTGTCCTAGCAATTATTTTTTTAATACTTGGGCTAATTTCTTATTTGACAACTTCTCCAAAAGTTATAGGTATGTATGATCCCGATGATGCTTTTATTACCGAAAAAGGTATCACCATGAGATCTGATTATTTTGCATGGAATAAGGACTTAAGCGTAATTGCTATTGAACTAAAAAGAGCGACGGAACAACAGCGTGCATTTTTAGTAACAATTGAACCGTGGCCAGAGCCAGTAGGATTCCGATACGAATCAAATAATGATCTATTGAAAGCTATTATTGAAGGAGAGTATGATCAGACAACCAATAATATTTGTGACATTCTATCAACAGCTCAAGTGCCGGTTTATATACGATGGGGTCATGAGATGGAATTAGAGAACTCAAGATATCCATGGTCACATAGTACTCCGGAATTATATATCCAAGCATATAGACATTTTGTTGATACTTGCCGTACCAAGGGGAATCTTTTCAAGTTCGTATGGTCTCCAGCAGGTGAGGCGGGTCTCGAGAATTACTGGCCAGGAAAAAAATATGTAGATGTGATAGGTTTGTCTATATACAGTTTTGATCAATACGATGAAAAACATATCGGACACAAGCGTTCTTTCAAGGAAGTATTTATACCTAGATATGATCGTGTAAAAAATTATAGAAAACCTGTTTTGATTGCGGAAATAGGAGTAACTGGAACTGATAATTATAAGCTCGAATGGATTGGGTGGATGATGAACGATTTACATAACTATAAGAGACTCATAGGGTTTGTTTATTTGAACACAATGGATCCTCAAGCAGTCTGGGAGGAAGGTTTGGATAACCCTGACTGGAGACTTCCTAAAAGAGCCACTCAATTGCTATTTCCTAAAAAGTGATTACCGTATATCAGCAAACATAAGTCGTAAGTATCGCTACTTGCAGAAAGTTTGATTATGTGTTATACTCATGACACATTTTTTTATTATTAAAATATCACAATGATTGAACTAGACGCACTGCGCCATATCAACCCGTTTTTATATACCCAGGAAAGCCCATGGAAATACCGATTTATCGGCATGTTAGGCTTTATATCAACACTTCTTGCGGGTGTTGGTCTTATTCGTTTTCTTTCATTAAGTCCATGGTATTGGATCATTTTTGGTCCAATAGCATTTTTATTGTTTTTCAACCATGCCCTAAGAAACTTCTTAAGGATACTGTACCCAAATTTTTCTAAAGAAAAACATCTCGGGTTTGTACATAAGTTTTGGGAAAAATACGAAGAACCAAATGTTGCTATCTTTTTGCCTTGGTGTGGTGAAAGTCTCGCAGTCTTTGAAAAAACTCTCGTGGGAGTAAAGAACTTACACTATAAAAATAAAACAGTATATATCCTCGATGACAAGAAAGAAGAAAGTATTGAAGTTATAAAACTTGCCAATAAATATGGTTTCATTCATCTAAGTCGTCCCAATAAAGGAGAATATCGTAAGTCTGGGAATCTTCAATATGGATGGGAACATTCTAATGGTGAAGAATTTGCTTTTGTTCTTGATGCAGACTTTATACCACTTCCAGAAGCATTATGGCATACTATTCCTTATATTATTTCTAATCCTAAAATTGGAATCTTACAAACACCTCAGTATTTTGAACAGACAAAAGAAAAGCATGATCAGAATCCGATTGAATTTGGGGGGGGGGAATATTGTAGAGGAATTTTATAATATTGATCAGACATGTCGTGATCGCTTTGATGCAGCGATTTGTGTTGGTACAAGTGCGATATACAGAAGAGCGGCAATTATGGCCGTTGGCGGTACACCAAAAGTGTGGGGCACTGAAGACGTACGAACGGGCTTAGCCATAACAAGAGGTGGGTATAAAGTTAAGTATATCCCGCTCATTGTGAGTATAGGGACAAGTCCTGATACACTGCAGGATTATTTTCGTCAACATAACAGATGGTGTTCTGGGTCACTTCAAATATTATTTGATTATTATATAAAAGCAAAACTATCGTGGATGGGCAGGATAATCTATTTAATGAACCCTCTTTATTATATTTCTGAAGCGCTAGTCCCTATATTAGTATTCCACTTCATAGCGTTGATCGCTTTCCAACCGAATACCATTGCCCTCTACAACTCCTTGTTATTTATGCCGAAAATATTGTTTGAATTATTTTTGATGCCTGTCGTCTTTCGAAATCACAAAACGAGACTCGGAAGCAAGTTAGCCGCAATGAATAATATTTTTACCTATTTTTATACAATATTCTTTGACATGCTTTCAAAAAATAAACTTTTATGGCATCCGGCAGGGGTAGCAATAGGCGGAGTATCAAGAGAGTTTCGCATAACAATGCGGCTTGGGATTGGTCTGACAAGTCTGTATATTGCTTCTCTTACTGCGGTACTTATGTGGCGTCGTGAATTTTTAGCGAATTATCAGATCTCAATGGTCTTGCTATGGTCATTATATGTTGCTGTTTGGTATATGATTTATATATATCACGCAACTCACTTCTTAAAATCTCATGATACAAAATATGTACACCCAACCAGCAAAGTATATACTTACACAAGACGAGTGTGGGCGCATGTGAAGCATGCTGTGATGCCCATACTAACTCTGGTTCTGTTTTTAAGTATTTCTGTCAATATGTACCAACTGTGGGGTATCCAGAAAACCACAGTAGTTACCGATTCAAAAACCAATGCAGAAAGAGTATTTACGGCCACTGATATTGTTACAACAGCTACCACTGAAATAAGTCAGGAGGCATCATACTACTCGATTCCTTTGGAATTAGGAGATTGCAGAACTCATATTGCCCGTAAAGCCATTCAAATATATTTGAATGGCTCGCCTGCTAGCTTAACCAAAGATCAATTGATATTTATAGAGGACGGTTTGCAAAAAGAATTAGAGGATGTGGGAAAATATGCTGAAAATAAAGTAGTGAAAGTATCTAAAGATAAAGTTAAATTTTACATAGAAAAAATTTTAAAACCGGCAATAAACTCTGAACAATCCTGAAATTTTCGGCTTCGTATTTTTTCAAATTCTATGACTGACATAAAAGCATTCCTAAGTATTGTTTACGAGGACAACAACCTTTTGGTTTTGAATAAACCCTCCGGCCTTATAACCCATCCGAAAAATATAACCGATACCCAAGACAGCGTTACCGGCTGGCTGATAGAAAAATATCCCGATATAAAAAATATCGGTGAACCGTTCATCGCCTCCGGCAAGGAAATCCCCCGCGCCGGCGTTGTTCATCGTCTGGATAAAGACACCTCCGGACTGCTGATAACCGCCAAGAACGATAAGTCGTTTTTTTATTTAAAAAATCAGTTTCAGGAAAGAAAAATAAAGAAGCTCTATTTGGCGCTTGTGAACGGCAGACCTAAAGAATCAAAAGGCATCATATCGGCTCCACTCGGCAGAATCGGCCTTAAAAGAACAACTAAAATAATAGGCAATAAATTGATAGATAAAAAAGAAGCGGTAACAGAATATAGGATCTTAAAAGAATTCAAAGACCGCACTCTTCTGGAAATTTCCCCGCGCACCGGCCGAACTCATCAAATAAGAGCGCATCTTAATTCCATAGGCACGCCTATTGTCGGCGACAAGATCTACGGTTTTAAAAAATCAACGCCGTCCGGCAATTTTGAAAGATTGTTTCTGCATGCTTATAAACTGGAATTCCTTGCTCCTGACGGGAAAAAACTGGTATTGGAAACGGACCTGCCTGATGAGTTGCAAAAAGTATTGAATATGTTAGAATAAGCTTCCAATTATGGATAAACTTTCGTTATTCAATCAAAATAACTCCGGACAAAATTCTTACCCCGATCTGAAGACCGGATGGACTGTGAAGGTCTATCAAAAGATTAAAGAAGGCGACAAGACCAGGGTTCAGGCGTTTGAAGGCATTATCGTGGCCAGAAAACACGGTAACGAACCGGGAGGAACCATAACCGTGAGAAAGGTCTCGGGCGGCATTGGAGTTGAAAAAACTTTCCCGGTTCATCTGCCCACAATCACAAAAATAGAAGTTACGAAACGCGCCGACACAAGAAAATCAAAACTCTATTACTTAAGGGACAAGTCGGCTAAAGAAACAAGAAAGAAAATGAAAGTCCGGCAGAATACTCAAGAAATTAAATCTGAATAAATATATAATGCGGATGTGGAGAAATTTGGTATACTCGCCATCTTGAGGTGGTGGTGCCGCAAGGCATGTGGGTTCGAGTCCCACCATCCGCACCACAATCAAACTTTCAGGATTTTTGCCCGACCGATTCAGCCGCGCGAATGCGCGTTTCTTTAGTAAGCTGTTTATACATAAACGCTTGATTAATGTACAGTACCCCTTGACAGCAACTGTGCATATAATGTATAGTTGCTATTAGAAACCTTAACAAAGAGAGGATTTTTATGAGAAGAGTCGTTGAAAAATATAAACTTGAGGCAAGATTCTTTGCTTTGGGTTCACCCATTGTAGTCAAAGCAATCCATGAAAAGCTCTTTGACTTTGAGGGCACCAGATCAAATGCAATAGAAAAAGCTGCGGAATTTATTCCGGCTATAGTCAAAGATCTATGCGGGCTTACATTTTCATCCGGATGGATACTTTTAATGCGTCATTCCGGAGCACCCCTGTGGAGCTGGACAGTTGATGCACAAGGAGGTGTTGTGGAACAGCAGTGCGAATATGCGCCGTAATAGCGATGTCCGCGGTGCACCATAAGGCCGAATTTCACAACGCAATCGTGGAGTTCGGCCTTTTTCTTTTTCAATTTTTGATTTTTAATTGAATTGTCGTCAAAGAAAAACTTGTGGTTCGACTGATTTCCATGGATTATGTGAATTTGATAGAATTCGTTTATGATGAGAAGCGTAATATACATAGCTGGAATGTTTGAGGATGGAACTAATCCTCTTTTTTTAGACATTCAAGCTCTGGCAAAAAAATTACAGGTGTCGTGTAAATATATTAAACTTTATTCTGGAACAACTTTTGGTTCCTATTCTTATCAAAATGAAATAAGGCGTATAAATGAAATCGTCAGTAAAAGCCAGCCGTCACTCATAATCGCTCACAGTTTAGGTTGTTATATTTCAACCCACTTGCCTGTGCTCTGTCCATTTATACTTATTGATCCATCCGTAAGTATCACTGATATCATTTTACCAAATATTAAACGCGGAGGGTATGATGACGGAACATATACATTTAAGGTGTCTCCGAGTTTTTTAAACTCTGTTAAAATAAGTGAACCGATCGAAGTTTTGGTAAGAAATATAAAAAACACTGGACACCATATATATATATTCGGGGCGGGCAGGGGTGGATACAGAATTGCCGAGCAATATCACCAAAATCTTGTTGGTTCGATTTATTTTTTCTTGCCCAATGCCGATCATGAATTTTCAAATAGATCAAGCAGACAAAGAATTTTGCAGGTAATAAAAAAGCGACTCGACGCTAAACAATCGAGCCGCTCACGAGGTACTCGCATAAAGTCTTCGTAATCGGAAGACCAGTACATTCTTCAATCCAAGCCCAATGACCTTGAGCGTTGCATTCGAGAAAGACATACTCGTCTTGTGGGGTAACAATCATATCAATTATTCCAAATCCCAAGCCGAGTTGCTTTGTCATCTTGACGCATTTCTCACTTACCGAGATTTCAAGATCATACGCCGTATGCGGTGTATTTTCCAAGTCGTAGTTCCGCCAATCAATTCGAGTCTTGGCACTCATCTGTGAGTCAATTCGGCATGTCAACACATTATCGTCGATAACATGAACGCGCAACTCAAACTGTTTTGGAATGTAGCGCTGGAACAAGCACGGACATCCCCGCAATGCGCTTTCTTTGACGGAAGATACATCTATCACAGAGGTTAGAATGCGTTTCTTATCAAGATGCACGCCTAGGTTGCCCTGCTTGATAACCACGGTATCTGAACCAGCAAACGCCTTGAGTTCGGTCAGATTATTCGTGAACAGAGTGTCGGGTGTCTTGAAGTTTAGCGATGCTGCCAGCCGTAGTTGGTTCAAGATATTTCTGCTTCTTGCGTTCGCTGACGATCTGTTTACCCACCGCGCATGAGAGAATTGAGCTTCCATCCATTCTTTGACGCTATCCCATGAAGCGACAAAGAGTTGTCGTTCCAACTCGTCGGCGAACCATTCATGTCGATAACTGATCCTCGGATGGTGAATAAAGACGGCATCTGGTGTGTACTCGGCGG
>JBBTTJ010000047.1:0-3275 GCA_038064315.1 Patescibacteria group bacterium
CCATCCTTGCGTCTTTAACTTTGGCGACCAATGAAGCCTTAGGCATCGGTTTTGAAGATTTCTTTAGTATGTCAACAAGGACATCCTTTACCGTACCGGCTGAATAACCCCACTCCGACAGCGCATACATCCCCCTCCCTACAAGAATAAATCTTGAATCCTTTATAAGCTCGTTGTGCACCGTCTGAATGTTGGCTTTTTTAGTTGAAAAACTTGCATCATTGATAAGGCTGGCTATTTCTCTGAAGTGCTTGGGCGAATTGACGCGCTTTAGCATCAAGTAGGCTTTATCCCTTACGCCTCTCGGTTTAACCTCCGGCCAGGAAACCAGACCCACTTGTCCGAATATATTCCGGCTGACTGATTTACTTATAGACAGACAGATATCCGGATTATCAATGGAATTATTTTTAGCGAAAGAATTGATTTCATCTGAAAGTATAACTTTTCTATTTTTTTCAAGCGCTTTTACAAGCGCGACTGTCATATTTTTGAAAGAATTTAATTTCTGGGTGTCAGATGACCAGAAGGCGCAAAATTCATCATTATCCGGAGACCTGACCAGACCGCCGTCAATGAAAAGCAGAAACATCAAAGACGCATTAGCTGGCGAATTAAAACCAGTGGCGCTGAAAGTTTTGAACAAATCCTCTTCCATTATAACGCCACCCCTGGAATTGATCAGATCTCTGGCCCAACTTACATAACCGGCCAAACCTGAATTACGGCCGGCAAGTTTGGAAAGCTGTTTCAGGGTAAATTCCTCTATTTGCCTGACCCTCTCTCTCGTTATGCCATAAACCCCGCCTATGGACTCAAGGGTCTCTTTTTTGCCGTTCTTCAAACCAAAACGCCGGGATATGATATCCCTGTTCCTTGGCGCTATTTCTCTTATAAGCGATAATACCGTTTTTTGTATATCCTTTGATGTCGACATATATTTAGTTTTCTAATGATAACATTAAATATTTATTAGTCAAATGTCTCATACCGCGTAATCTCTATTTCTTACGGGACAACCAAACCAGCAAAGGCGAAGCAATGAATATAGATGAGTATGCCCCCAGAAATATGCCCATTATCAACGCCAAGGCAAAATAACGAATACTCTCCCCGCCAAAGAAATATATCGCGAATAAAGGCAAAAGCGTGGTAAATGTCGTATTCAATGAGCGAGTCAGGGTTTGCAAAACACTCTTGTGCGCTATCTCTGATAAAGACCCGCCCAATCCTCTGATAATATTTTCGCGAATTCTGTCAAATACTACAACCGTATCGGCTACCGAATAGCCCAATATCGTAAGCGCCGCCGCCACAAAAACCGCGCTTATTTCAACTCCGTAAACATTACCCAAAACGGCGAACACTCCCAGCGGCACTACTACATCATGCAATAATGCCAATATTGCGGCAAATCCCATAACCCATGGCGATAGGGTTTTTGACAATTTTCTGAAAACCAAAGCTATGTAAATTATAACGGCCGACAAAACAAGCAATATGGCTGTTATACTTTTATTCTTTAATTCATTTCCTATGACCGGCCCTATTGAATCAAATCTTTTTTCTTCCAGGCCGGAAAAACCATTCTTCAGAACCGCCAAAATATTCTGGTGTTCATTTTCAGAGAGTTCTCCGGTTCTGATTAAAGCCCCTCCGTCTCCCGTATAATTCACCACGACATCGGCAAGCCCGGCTCCCGTTAATATGTCTCTGATGTCATTAAGAGCTGGCCTGTTACCGCTGAATCCGACTTCAATAACACTACCCCCCAGGAAATCAACACCAAGATTCAAACCAAACACAAATAAAGCCAAAACAGCCGCCAATGTAAGCGTTACTGAAAACCAGAACATTGTTGTATATATGCGTAACATAATTAAAATTTAAAATTCTAGAAAAGCCATCTCTTGCTCTCAAACCATCGTCCCGTAAATAATATTAGTATTTTTCTTGTTATTACAGTGGCCGTTAACAAACTCGTCAGGACACCGATACCCAGAGTCAAGGCGAAACCCTTAACTATTGAAGTGGCAAAGATGTAAAGAACCAGCGCGCCTATAAGGGTGGTAGTGTGACTGTCTCGGACGGAGAGCCAGGCGCGTTTAAAACCTTCTTCCATTGATTGCTTCAGCATTTTCCCGGCTTTAATTTCCTCCCTCATTCTGGCGAAGATTAATACATTCGCGTCAACCGCCATGCCCAAAGACAGGATAAAACCGGCAATACCGGCAAGAGTAAGAGTAACTGGAATAACTTTGTATATCGCCAAAACCAGCAAGACATAAATCGCAAGAGCAAAAACAGAAACAACACCGGGAAGCCGATAAAATAATATCATGAACAAAGACACGGCCAACAAACCGTAGAGGCCTGCCGTCAAACTTTTTTCAAGAGATTCCTTTCCCAAAGAAGCGCCCACAGTCTGCTGACTTACCAGATGAATAGGCACAGGCAAAGCGCCGGAGTTAAGGCGTATGGCCAGCAATCTTGCTTCCTGGGGAGTAAAATTGCCGGTTATCACCGCCTTGCCGTCAGGGATCTCGTTCTGTACAACCGGTATGCTTATGGGTACGCCGTCAAGATATATGGCAACCAATTTCCCTATGTTCTTTCTGGTTATCTCGGCAAATAGATCCGCCCCCTCGTCCGTCAATTGCAAACTTACCTGTGGAACATTGGTTTGAGGGTCAAAAACAATCTGCGCCCTCTTAAGATGTCTGCCGTTAAGGCCTGTCGAAGCAAAAGGTTCTTCGTTGAGACGCTGACCAGCCCCTTGAGCGTCAAGAATAGCCCTGGTTTTATCTGTTTCCTCCCTAAATTCAAGAAACGGCGTCTCGCCTATCAATTCTATTGCTTGTTTGACATCGCTTATTCCCGCAAGTTCAACTATGAGCCGGTTATTACCGCTTACCTGAACGAGCGGTTCGGAGACACCAAAAAAGTTAACCCTCCTTTCAACCACATCCCTTACGCCTTGCATGGCATCAACAGCCTGTAAATCACCCGCCTGCGACAGATCGGCCTCATAGACCAGATGAGTTCCGCCCAGAAGATCAAGGCCGAGACGGAATGGAACATTCGGAAATTTCCAATCCGGCAATTGCCGGACAATTTCCAATTTCCAACCCATAGAACTTATTGTTTTTTCCACTCCCTGCGGATAGACGAAAACAAACAAGGCCAGAGAAACAATAATTAGAGTAATTATAAAATATAAATTTTTCACTAAAAACTATTCAAACATATTATAAAAAATAAAGCAAAGTAGCAAC
>JBBTTJ010000047.1:3375-12672 GCA_038064315.1 Patescibacteria group bacterium
ATTTTTCACTAAAAACTATTCAAACATATTATAAAAAATAAAGCAAAGTAGCAACCATCTCTCACTCAAAAATTTAATTCCCTGCAATAAAAAAGCCCCGTATCAAAGGCCGCGGTTGCGGCATGATACGGGACATATCGGATTACCTATCGACCGTATCTGTAACAGCACGGGGATTGGTATCGGCAGTGCGGGTAATAGTCATATCAAGACCCAACTCTCTTGCAGTTTTAGCGGTCAGAAGATTAACTAAATCTTGAGCGCCAGAAGCAACGCCGTTCTGACCTCCTCCGCCCATCACGACACCGGGAACCCAGTTGCCTCGATAATCCTTAACGGCATCAGCCCAAACTTTCTGAGCTTCCAGATAGGTCTGAAGTTTCCTTTCAAGGGCGCCGTCAGCGCTCATCACAAGCTCACGACGACGAGCCTCGCCTTCACCAAGGAGGATATCTTTGGCTTTGGTTTCCATAGCGGCCTTTCTGTCAAGTTCGGCAACTTCCAAACGTTGTTGGGCTTCCGTTACAAACTTGGCCTTGATGACTTCCTGATCCCACTTAGCTTTTGCCGCATCCGCCTTACCCTGCTGTTCGACGGTTATCGCTCGCTGTTCCGCTTGCCGCGACTCGGCAATAGCGGTTTGAACTTGCATAGTAATCTGTTGCTGTTGCTTTATCTGATCCTCAACTTCCTTATCGTATGGGAGCCGCTTGATCGAAAAGTTAAAGGGCTTGATGCCAAATTTCGTCAACTGAGCTTGTTCTTGACGAAGTGGATTACCATCCGTTCCATTTGCAATCTTGACAACTTTGACCGTCTTGTCTGTCCCAGACAGTTCATCCCTTACCCGTATATCTTCCGAAGTTGTCTGATAAACGCCGCTTTCAACTTGATCTTCAACATACCGCAACAAATCATTGCGTTTTTCGGCGAATGATTCTCTCGATGACATCAGAGGACCCGTCATATATACGGACTTATTGACTACTGTTTCTACCAACTGTTTCTGGATCGCCTCCTGTGATCCGAATCTAACATGAAGATCGGTCAAGTTAGTGACATCCAGAGGCATCTCATACTGGATTGAACCGTCAACCCAGCCGTGTCCGCCATCATTGAAACGAATACTGATACGGGCATCGGTCGTGCCTTCAGCGCACTGGCTTTCTGATGTTTCCGCCTTATATGCATGACATTTGAATTCATAAACGGAACGCTTCGGATATACCGTGACACGTCAGAATCCCTGCCACTTAATTCCAGCGGTAGTGTACCAGTTAAGTTCACCGTCGATCGGGTCCTGAATGACCACGATCTCGTTAGCATCAACATTCTCCCATATTTTGCCGCTAAGTATTAGAATGGCCAGTAATGTAACCCCAGCAACGATTAGGGCAAGCATTTTTCTAACTTCCATTTTCTTTTTCTCCTTTTCTGTTCGCGGTTAAAGTCCTGCCAGACCCGTGTCTGGCAGGACGACTGATTGTACCGGGCCTGGTAAATGTTCTTAGCCAATCTGCCTTTTGGGTTTTTTCATCAATCTCTTTCTGAAGTTCGACTTCAGCGACTTTTTCTGTCGCTTCAGCCAGCTTACGCCGTAGACGTCTTTCTCCTCTAAACATAGGGAAAAGAGGCATATCTCGCCACAATGGCAATACCATCTGGGTTACTCCCAAATAGAGTATAAATAATCCAACTACTAACTCCATAAGAACTAAAAGAAGCATCTGTTCCTCCTTTGCTATTTTCAGGCTTTTAACCCAGGTATATAGCTACCTTTTAGGTTGTTTATGAACTTGAGCGTCAAACTAACATATATATAAATAAAGTCAAGAGAAATTCGCTTTCCGCTATAACCGCCGGACTTTGCCTTCCGTTTTTGCGGAATTGATGGCGAGGATATAACCTTATCGAGAAGAGTGTGGAACTTGTTTTTGTCGAGTGTCATATTGAAAGCTCCTAATATAACTGCTTTCTTTTGCCAATCTTTCCATAGTATCTTTGTCTTGATCAAAAATAAACATATCTTTACTTTTTAGAGAGATTGCTATTATTTCGTTCTTATTCTCTATTTTTTTATTTTTATCTGCGTTTTTTTCCTCCATATTATTTTAGTTATTAAGTTGATTATTATTGCTGGTCTGTAGGAGTAAGGTCATGCTCTGGATAAAAGTCATCAATTATATGTCTCGGATATTGTTCATCTAATCTAGCGGACACCAGCTCCTTATAAACTTTTAACGTTTCCTCATCTTCTTTTATATTAAATCCTAGTTCTTTGGCCGCATCTTTAAATATTGGCAATTCGTGAGTATATGCATTCCAACCCAGTCCCCTGGCTATACCAAAAGCTGATGACTCACTATATCCAGATTTTTTTAGAAGCCTAACAGCACAGATTATGGAAGTCACTAAAGCAGTGTGCATCTCATCATAGATGATAGGGTCAATCTTTTCAGCCATCTGCTGCCATGGCGGCGGTATTTCTATGGGGCGTATTTCCCCGTATTCTCTTTGGATAGATTCGACGGCTCTAACAAATGCGTGTGTAGATACACTTACTCCTTTATATTGTATTTGGGGATCGAAACAGGTGATGTTTCCGAGATCGCCAATATAAAGCTCGTTGGCACTGCAACAGAGAATCGTACCACCACTTGCAGCTTGATAGGGAACAAATGCCCCTACCTTAGTAAACTTTGAGCGGAGAAAGTTTGCTATTTTATAGCAAGCATGCATTTCTCCTCCTGGGGTATGGATAATTAGATGGAGGGAACCTGTAGCTTTTTTACTGACCGCCTTTTCAACAACCTTTTCTATACGATAAATCTCATCTTCCTCGATAGATGCACTTGCAAATCCAACAGGAGAGGTTCTGACACCATGGGGAGCAACGAAACTCACAATGGTTGTGCTCTTAGTGTTTGCTATGTGCTGCAACTTCTTTTTTAGTTCTTCAGAAAGAGATTCTAATTCTTTTGTTTTTGCCATATAGGCAAAGTCTATCATATCGTTGTTTTTTGTCTATTACTTATCCATGTGTCTAGAGGGGGATACTCACCAAAATCTTATCTCCCAATAATGTAATAAAAATAAACGGCTCATCTTGACGAGCCGTTTATTTTTATTACATCTGCTGTTGTCCGCCTTCTGAATCTTCAGATGACGATTCTGACGGCGCGGCTGGCATTGCCGTCTGATCGGGTGCCGCTTCAGTTTCAACCATTACCATCTGCTGGCCGCAGTGCTCTCCGGCCTCTTCTTGCGTGTGACCGCAAACATTGCATTTATACATCTGTCGCTTCCGGCTAAATTTTTCGCCAAACAGGAACCAGTCCTGATCCGCCGAAAAATTTGACCAAAGTTATATGATTTTTAATTTTAACATCTAATTTTTATTATTCAAGTTTCTCTTTTTTCTTGCTCGGCCCCTGCTTATCAAGCCACTCTTTTACGGCCAGAGTCGCTCTGACATCATCTTCGTTGTATTTCAAAAGTTTCTTTAAAATATTGTCGTCCTTTGTCTCAAGCCACTCGTTGTACCAGACAACCGACTCGGCTCCGCCCGCTTTGGGGTCATCCCATTTATAACCGATGTAACCGGCAACATCTTTTAAACTGTAGAAATAGAGAGGCAGAACGACTGATTCCACTGTCTGGTCATAAAGGTCTATTGCATTCTCTTCAAATTTTGACACAAGACCCGATGGGGCGCCGTATTTTAACGCAAAGGCCCTAAAAACCTGCTTTTCAAGATATGCGTAATGATAAATTATAAAGTCCTCCAGCCCCACTATAAAATCCAGAAATTGTTTCCATATCAACGGTTCTTCTTCTTTATTGTCGGCAAAAAACTTTTTGTACTCAATTGAGCCGGATTCATTGTCTTTAATAAGCAAGCCAAATAAGTAGTGAATATCTTTAGTCGGATCGCTTTCTATGTCAAAATAAATTTCATGTCTTACATGCGGAAAATTACTCTTTTTAAGCATAAGCGGCTCATTGGAAATAAGCACATTCGCCTGGTTGTTGAATCTGACTATTTTATCAAAGGGCCAATCCTCCAGTTTTGCCTGAAGTTCGTTCATGTCCGCCTCGGCCAGCTGGCTTACCGTTTTTATGCCGATATCATAAAGGCGTCTTTGATCCGCCTGACTGATCCGAAATATAAGAGAAATATCGTTGCACTCTTTAGCGTCTTCAAAACACAATGAATACCAGGGAGTTTTTTTACAGCCGCTCTTCAGAAACGGGGCCGGCTTTTCGCCTTCAAGTATTTTTTCTATTTTTTCTTTGGCAAGATGAAATTGATCCATAAAATCATTTACCAAAAATGACCGGGTATTGCCGTCAGGGTCTATCACAAAAGATTCTTGAGGCCTTACTCCCTGAAGCCGCTCAAGTATTAAGCTGTAAAACACAAGCTGGAATTTATTCTCGTCGCGCAAATCAAGAGTGTTCTGAATGTCATATACAACATAATGCCAATCTCCAAATTTTGATTTACCAGGCCGCGCCTCAAGCAAATCAGGCATACCGGACCAGTTTTCGTGCATTAGAACGCCGTGGTATATATTCTTCCCCTTCTTCATTAGTTCCAGCGTCGCGAGAAACGCCTCTTCAATATCTTTGAACTGCTCGCGTTTGATCTGCTCAAATTCTTTAAACCTTTGTATTGATTCGGCGGAATGTGTCAGTTTGCTTTTATACAAAAGTTCCAGGATTGGCGGCACGCGCCTTTTATTTTTCGCGTCGGCGTAAATATCGTACCAAATCCAATGCGGACACTGAAAGAATTTATAAAAATGTTCTCCTGTTAGTTTATTTTCAGACATAACTTTTCAATCTTATCAATTTAAGACCTCTCGCGCAATAAATAAAAGGCCCCGACTTAAGTCGGGGCCGGTGTGGTAAGAGGTTAATAGCAATAACCTCTTACCCGATAACGCATCATTCGGCCACATTCATCATACCCCCACTGCCAGTGACCGGGGACACATATTGGTTCGCGATACTCGCGATATCTATGATACGGATATGAGCGGGGGAACCAATAGTCATGGTGTCCATCATAATACCCGTGATAGCTATGATGTCCATGATGCCCATGATGTCCTCCACGATGTTTATGATGTCCATGATGCCCATCTCCAGCATAAACATAACCTGACAATAAAAAAATCGAAAACGCAAGAACAAATGCCACTGCGAATTTCTTCATTACTTTCTCCTCTATTTTTTTAAAAAGCATCATTGCTCTTCGGAAGCTCTTATTTAGCGAAGCTCTAATTCTCGGTCCGATTATATCTTTTTGGGGAGTATAAATCAACTAAGTCCTAATTTTGGAAATATTTAGCTGATATTATTCGTTGGAATCCACTTGAGAAGAAAACCGGCTGGCCATTTCAATAAAGTGGCAGTGGCCGCAATGTTTGTTGCTGTTGCCGCTCTCTGGCGGAGGCGAGTCCCGTCTTGCCAGTTCAACCGCCGCTTCAAAAGCAGGACCAACCCATTCCATATTTACCTTGACCGGCCTGACCTCTTTTGTGAATTTTAAAGCATTATTAAAGCTGGTTTCACCTTCTTTTATTACTTTATAGAAAACAAAAAACGCTTCAGGATAGGTCTCATAACCATTTTGTTTTAATATGTAGTTATATACATCCATTTGTTTCTGGTAATCGTCATAAATAGTTATTTCTTTTGCGCCGGAGGACTTGTAATCAATGACTCCCAAAGAACCGTCTGAAAATTCAAGCACATCATCAACGGCGCCGTACAAATAAGCATTAAGACCCTCGTCAAAATAAGAAATGCCTTTAAAGTTATTGCGCCATTCAGAGAAATTGTCGCCGTTGTAGAGCTTTGCGTCGGTAATGCCGGCGTTTACAAGAACCGGAGGAAGCGTCCCTTTTTCACGATAGGTATCAAACTCTTTTTTAACGAGGTAATCCACAGCTATTGAAAGAGTATAAGGATATCCCGGCGGCCTTTTAACCTTGTGGCGAATATCAAGCCAAAAACACTTCGGACATTCCAAAAATAATTTTAATCCGCTGCGGGAAATTTTAAGAGTTGAGATTTGGGACATAATAGTATTTTATACCAAAAAATAAATGCCGCATACGCGGCATTTTAAAAATAGCCAAGAGCCCGATTCATTGCCTTTATGGCGGCGGGCGCATTAACGGTCAGACATTCATCCAAAAATCCTTCAGCGCCTTCAACGACCCGGCAAACATTCAAATGAAATTTATAATTAGCCAGTGAACCCTTGATGCCGCCGTCATGGCCTCTTTGCCATAAAATTCTTTCTTTATTGATTGAAGATATTTTTATCACAACGCCCAAAGAACATCCGTTTTTTACCATGTCGGCAATATCTCCGTCGCTTAGACGCGGAATTCTCTTATGAGAACCCCACTCCGGATGAGAATGAAAATCTCCAATGACGGGAAATAATACCGGGTATTTATCAATACATCCTACAATATTTCTTGCGCTAAGCTTGCTTTGTTCTATTAAGCCGTTCCCTCTTTTTTTAATCAGCTGTATCGGCATCACACTCGTTATAATATAACTGTTTCTTTTATTGGAGGGTTTGTAACCGAAAACATACCCGAAACATTCCCGTTTAAATGTCTCCACTGAAGCTAAAATCATTTCTAAAAATGGTTCTTTTTCTATATATACAATTGGCAGATCCATATTATCCTCATTCTATAAAAGAACAACTTTAATAAACCAGATTTACTATATTTTGTCAAAATAAAACCTCTTTTCTATCCTCTGCGGATAAGTACTGATCAACCCATCCTGGTTTTCTTTCTCATTCTAGCCTTTTTCTTTGGAATTATTTCCCATGACACTTTTGCTTTTTCAATAACCAACAGCAGGCTTGCCCGCCGAAGCCTTGGCGAAGGTGGGGATTTCCCTTTATTTTACTATATTTTCTATTTCCGCTTCCATCATATTGGACGATTTATAGAAAATGCCACGGGGATTATTTAACTTGACTTTTCGTTGCCTTCCATGTTATCATATTAGCAGACTGAATCGCACAAATTTACAGGAGGTAAACCATGCTGAAAGAACTGTTTCGACCCGGCGCACCATTCCCCACCAACGCACAGGAAGGTCTAGTGTACACCGAGGAGCTCACTGACGGCATAAGGATCTGGAAGAAAATCAATGTAGTAGCAGTACCACTGGTGATTCTCCTCTGGGCTGTTGGTGCCATTCCCGCGATTCTCCTCGGATTTGTTGCTCTTTTCTTAGTCGGTTGCCCAATCATCATGACTCTCGGTTACTCAATCGGCTGCTTGCGGTATCTGAGAGTATCGGAGTGCTACGAGATCCTGAAGAATCATTTGGCAGCACATAAATAATTAGGGTAGTTTGGAATCAATCACCTAACCATAATAAAGGAGGATCGTCATGAAAAGTCATAATGGAGGAATACGAATGGCAAAGCATCGTTTACAGTTTGATTTCCACGAAGAAGCACTACAAGAACTAGATAATCTGAAGGCACAGACAGGTCTACCTACAAGAGCAGAATTGATCAGGCATGCATTGCGTTTTCTTCAATGGACATTTGATAAACATCAAGACGGATCAACAATTTTGGTAGAAAAAGACGGTAAAACCGAAGAAGTCGTATTTCCTTTCTGGACGCCAACCAAGAGTGGCAAATAACTGAAATGGCGTACGCGCCACGGGATCATTTCCCGTGGCATTTTTTATCCTTCGGCAAGCTCAGGATTGCGAGATGTCACTTCCCGTGACATCTCTTATATTTCAAATTTTGTCTATGTGAATTAGTGCGGTTCTGATTGCTTCTTTTGTGTATTCTTTTCTAGTCAATCTGCCTTTTGTCATTATACCAATTAAACCTTCCGCTGAACCAACTTTTTGATTTTTGGTCAACCCTGATTTGTATGCCGCATCATTCATATCAAATCCTTCATTCAACATATATTCGGAAACCTGCTTAGGTGCTTCCCACGCCGAAGAAAGTCCGAGATGGTATTCATTTCCATCAAAGATTGCGCATACACATACATCCATATATCCCGACTTTGTATTCGGGACTTCCATTAAGCCTGATTCGATACCGAAGCTGTAATCGCAATCTGAATAAGCATTTTTTGAGCGGTTCATGGCGCCATGAACAGTTTCTTTCAGCGACTTGGGTTGATTACTAACTTCTGATTTCACCTCAACTGCAATTATTTCAGCATTTTTTAGATGCGGATAATCTATAAGTATCTCCTTTAGGGCTTCCACTTTAGAAGGATTTTTTGATGCAATTTTTATTATCATTTTTTATTTCCCATGGCACTTTTGCTTTTTTAATAACCAACCGCAGGCTTGCCCGCCGAAGCCTTGGCGAAGTTGGGGATTTTCTTTATTTTAAGCCATTTTTACAACTTGCCACTCCTAGAATTGATTATGTTATTGAAAATGTCACGGGAATTTAGAACTTGACGAATCTCATACTTTCATGCTATACTTTAGAAAGTGTTTCGATAGTACAACTTGACTGGAGGTGAACCATGGCAGGAAAAGGAATCGTCTTTACTTCTGAAATCGCCGAGAGCAAGGCGGACAGGTTACTTCGCAGAATTACGAACGGTGAGCGGGTAACTGCTGAAGAACGCTTGGATATCATTACTGATATCCTCGCTTTCTCGCCTCGTGACTGGTCGACCGATGCCGAACTCTGGCTCCTTTACCGCGTTGCTCTCAATGACGGCTCCAAAGACGAATTGTGAACCATTCTCTCCTCAACCGCAGGGGCTCTGAAATCAGGGCCCTTTTCGTTTTAACCATTCCTACTTCCCGTGGCACTTTTGTTACTTTTTGACTAAACCACATGGATCAGCTAATTTTAGTATAGAACCTTTCTATCAATACCCAAGGAGAATCCCATGGAAAATAACGACTTGTGTTATTTTGTTCAATATCGAACGCCGCACTTCAGCCTTCTCGAACCCAACAAAGATTTTCTCCAAGTATATATGATTTCCCGCTCTGAGGCTATGCGTTTAAAGGCAGGGTGGCCGGAAGAACAGATTACCTCTGAACCAATCATTTACATTGCTCCGATGGGAAAATATATCGATCTTCCTCTAATCCTAGAAGTATTGCCGGAAGACTTCCGAACCCCAGAAGAATTCTGGAATCAAAAGCGGTACTGGAATTAATCCATTGTTAGACACCGTGAAGGGTGTTTTTTTCTACTCCTCACTTCCCATGACACCTTTACACTTTAATACTGTCACGCGGTGATTT